>JAFGFK010000108.1 GCA_016931135.1 Candidatus Sumerlaeota bacterium
CTGAAACTTATGAAGGAGTGATGGATTTTTATAGAGTATGACCCCATGATCCAAACACCCGCCAAGAAAACTGATGTGCACCCCTTTCAGAGCCAGTTGACGATTTTGCAGGGGCAACCACCATTCCGGGAAACGTGCGCGTTACGGTCAAATTGGATACATCCCTGTGGCTTTTATATTAGGATGCCTATGGTAACAGCCCGTTATAGCATCTGATCCCTCTATTCCCAAACTTTCCCATTATTCCCATAAAATCCCATTGACGTAATGACCCTGATTGACGCAGTTTACCTTTTAATTTTTTTTCATGGGATGATCATGAGACGGGATTTCATTCATAAAATAAAAAGTTACCTTTCTTTTCTCAAGGAATCCGATTTTATATTCCTGGAAAAATCAACCGAGACTTCAGAAACCGGCAGGAAACAGGAGTCGAATTCCGGGGATCTCAGGCAAATTGCGGATGAAATCGCCTGCTGCGCAAAATGCAGGCTTTCCCAGGGAAGAACCCAAACCGTTCCAGGAGATGGCAATCCCGAGGCGAATCTGGTATTTGTGGGTGAGGCGCCAGGGTATTATGAAGACCGGCAGGGCGTTCCCTTTGTCGGCGCAGCGGGGAAACTCCTCGATAAACTCCTTTCCCGCATCGGCATGGATCGCAGCCAGGTATTTATCTGTAATGTCATCAAGTGCCGCCCCCCGGATAATAGAGATCCCTTTCCGGATGAAATCGAGGCGTGTGAACCTTACCTCCTACGCCAACTCGAGGTTTTGAAACCCCATGTGATATGCGCCCTGGGGCGCCACGCCGCCCAGACCCTTCTCAAAACCGATAAAGGGATCAACGCCCTTCGTGGTAAATTTCACCTGTATCACGATATTCCGCTGCTTCCCACACTGCATCCAGCTGCAGTGTTGCGCTCCCCCGGGCAACTTAGGGATGTGGAACATGATTTCGACCTGATAAGCGGGAAATTGAAGGAACTGGGAGGATGATACGGGAAAACGTATCAGTGAATGCGTTGGAGTTACGCAGGTCGCCAGCCAGGGGGCAGGGCGTATCTTGACTTCGTTACCGGGAATACGGGATGAAACTTATGGGGTCATTCTCTATAAAAATCCATCATAATGATAAGGATATCTGTTGTGATGGTAAGCCCTGTATATATTATTCAGTATAATATTTCCGCAGAATACCTGGATTTTTATAGGGATTGACCCCCGATTTCAGGATGTTTTGGTAACGAAGTCAAGATGCGCCCCAGGGCGCATTTGACTTGAGAAAGTCGTTGACTTATTGAAAATATTTGTCAATCTGGATCGTTTTTGTTCATTTAAAGCAAAATTTCCGCTCGTGGGCAATTTTTTTAAAAAGGAAGGGTAAAAAATGAAGGCGCCATTCTTCCGCTTAAAAGAACAACATCATCACTTGATGGAAAATATCATCAAGAAAATCGAGAATGTGTTTGAAACAGAACGTTTTATCCTGGGACCTCTGGTTGAAAAATTTGAATCCAGATTCGCTTCCATGATGGGAGTGAAGCACGCGATAGGCGTCAATTCCGGAACGGACGCCCTTATGCTTTCCCTTCGTCTTTTGGATCTCCAACCCGAAAACGAGGTGATTATTCCTGTTTTCTCTTATATTTCCGTTGCCGAGGTTGTTTTACGAGTTGGCGCTACCCCTGTTTTTGTGGATGTTGACCCCATGACCGGGCTGATCGATCTTTCCAAAGTCGAGGCTGCGGTAACAGAAAATACCCGGGCAGTCATCCCGGTTCACCTTTACGGGAAAGCTGTCAACATGATCAGCCTGATGGAAATTGCCCGGAAACACAACCTCGCTGTAATCGAAGACTGTTCTCATGCGACAGGCGCCCAGTTTCACGGACGCAAGCTCGGAACATACGGGATCACCGGATGCTTCAGTTTCTATCCCACCATGAACCTCGGAGGGGTAGGAGACGGTGGCATGATCCTGACGGATCATGATGAATATGCCGCCAGATTGAGAAAATTCCGGGAACACGGGCGAATCGATAATGTCTATTATGACGAGATCGGATACAATTCGCGTCTGGACGCTATCCAGGCGGCGGTTTTGACTGTTAAAATGGAGGAGCTCGAGGATTCCAATGCGGAAAAGATAGAAAATGCCCGTTTTTATAACAAGTATTTTGCGGAAGCCAATGCGGTTCTACCTGAAATCCAGGATGATTTTTCCCATGTTTTCAATATGTACACCCTTCAGGTGGCGCAAAGGGATGCGCTGGAAATCTATCTCAAGGAGAAAAAGATCGGATGCGCCATTTATTATCCTCTTCCTTTGCATCTTCAGCCATGTTTTGATTTTTTCGAATACAAGGAGGGTGATTTCCCCCAGGCGGAACAGCTCTGCAAACGCGTGATTTCATTGCCTGTTTTCCCAGGCTTGAAAAGACAGGAAATTCAGTTTGTCGCCCAGGCTGTTCTGGATTTTCTGAAGGCATAACTTGCATACAATTGAAATATAACCATATCGTTAAACCTTTTGATGCGTAAGGGCTGGGAATGCCGACTGACCAGTTCTTCATGAAAAGAGCGCTTAAACTGGCGGAACAGGCAAGGGGACAAACCTCGCCCAATCCCATGGTGGGAGCTGTGCTTGTCAAAAAAGGGCGCATCCTGGCTGAAGATTATCACCATCGCGCCGGGGAAAAACACGCGGAACGCATTGTCCTGGAAAAAGCGGGATCGAATGCCCGGGGGGCAACTCTTTTTGTCACGCTCGAGCCCTGCTGCCACTTCGGGAAAACCCCGCCCTGCACCGACATTATAATTCAATCCGGCGTTTCCCGCGTGGTTTTTGCGGTTCAGGATCCCTTTCCCCAGGTATCCGGCAAGGGAGACCGTATTCTTAAGAAAGCCGGGATAGCAGTTGAATCGGGGCTTCTCGAGGCGGAAGCCCGGCAATTGAACGAAGCGTTCTTTACCTATTATCAGAAAAAACGTCCTTTTATCATGTTGAAATGGGCAATGTCCCTCGATGGACGCGTCTCGACGGATTCCGGCAATTCCAAATGGATTACTGGCGTTGAGGCGCGAAGGATGGCTCATCGGTTGCGCAGCTGGCATGACGCCCTATGCGTTGGCATTAATACCATTTTGACGGATGATCCCCAATTGACCGTGCGTCTTTCCGGTTATAAGGAAAAACAACCTTCATGCGTGATCCTCGATGAGTCGTTGCGCACCCCTGTGGATGCCGCGATTTTCCGCAGCGATCACAAGATATATATCTTTTCCGGTCCCATTAAAGGATCACCCCTTTCGCGGCGCGCCCAAAAACTCGCATCCAGGGGCGCCCTTTTGTTTCAGACGGGTCTCCATAGAGGATGGATCGATATCCACTCCCTGCTCGAGGCGCTCCATCGGGAAAACATCCAGTCCTTATTTGTGGAGGGAGGACGATCCGTATCGGGGAGTTTCTGGGAGGCGGGCATGGCGGATAAACTGGGGATCTTTATCGCCCCGAAAATAATCGGGGGCAGGAAAGTCGCCTCACCGGTTCTCTGCAACGGCATTCTTCAAATGAAAGACGCGCCCGATCTGGGACCCTGTAAAATCAAACGCTTCGGCGCGGATATATACCTGGAAGCGTATCGGAATCCAGGATCATCTTCAACTCCCGGGGGATGCGAAACTTGAAGGGGATGCTGATAGGAATTGCCGGGGGCACCGGTTCCGGGAAGACTACGGTCGCCAAAGCCATTCGCAGGGAAATTCCCGAGGAAGATGTCATCATCATCAGCCAGGATATGTATTATCGGAATAACGCCCACCTCCCGCTCGAGGAACGTGAAAAGATCAATTACGATCATCCGGACGCCTTTGACAACAAGCTCCTTTTCAAACATTTGAGTGATCTCAAGAAGGGGAAAGAAATCCAGCGCCCGGTTTATTGTTTCACAACGCATTTGAGATTATCGGAAAAGGTTCTGATAAAACCCGCCCATGTGATCATCCTGGAGGGCATCATGGTTTTGGTGAATCCCGCCATCCGCAATCTTCTCGATATCAAGATTTTTGTCGATACGGACGCTGATGTGCGTTTTATCCGACGCCTTTCCCGCGACATCAAGGAACGCGGACGTTCCGTGCAATCCATAATCGACCAGTACCTGCATGTCGTGCGTTTGATGCACATGGAATTCATCGAACCCTCGAAGCGTTTTGCGGATGTGATCGTTCCCGAGGGGGGATTCAACATGGTCGCAGTCGATCTGATCGTAACTAAAATTCGGAGTATATTGGATGAAAAACAAAAAACAAATGCCGGGTCATGATGCGGGGATTCTTGCCAATTATCGTCGGTTGAGGATACTTGTTGTCGGTGATGTCATGATCGATCATTACATCCAGACGGAAGTGGAGCGCACCTCACCGGAGGCGCCGGTGCCGGTAGCTGCGGTTCGCTCGGAGTTTCACGTTCCCGGTGGCGCGGCGAATGTGGCGGCCAATTGCGCGGCTATGGGAGCGAGGGTGATTCTTTCGGGCATCACGGGAAGGGATGAAAACGGCGCGATCATCCGCCGCTTATTGGAAGAAAAGGGCATTGGAACGACTCTGTTGATTTCAGATTCAGAACGTCCCACAACCCAGAAAACCCGGATTCTTTCCCGGGGACAACAGATTCTCCGTATCGACCGGGAAGAAAAGAAGCCTCCCCCGGTAAAACTCCAGGAAAGACTTTTAAAGGCGCTGAAGCGAAAGCTTGAGAATATCGACGGCGTCATCATTTCCGATTATGCCAAGGGAGTCTGTTCCCCCTATTTCATCCAATCCCTTTTGAAGATGATGAAGCCCCTGAAAATTCCCGTAGTATGCGATCCCAAGGGCCTTGATTTCGCCAAATACAGGGGGATTCATATACTGACGCCGAATTTCAAGGAAACGCAGGAGGCTTCCGGAATCACTCTTGACAGTTCGGAATCCCTGAAAAAGGCGGCGCGCAAGATATTATCCCTTGCAAAAGCCGAGGGGCTCGTGATCACAAAGGGAAAACAAGGCGTTTCGCTCTTCTGCAAGGGAAAACCGCCGATTCACATTCCCGCCCATGCAAGGGAGGTTTACGATGTGACAGGGGCGGGAGACACCTTTATCAGCCATTTTGCCCTGGCGTATTTTTCCGGCGCGGGGCTTCGCCAGGCGACGGAAATGGGGAATTTCGCCAGCGCGCTGGTTATTGCCAAACTTGGCGTGGCTGTTGTGTATCCCGAGGAACTGACTTCCTTCATCCGCAGCGAGACCTACAGCGCCAAGATGAAAACCCTTGAGGAATTGAAGGAAATCCTGCGAAGGCTCAAATCGGAAGGTGGAAAAGTGGTTTTTACCAATGGTTGTTTCGACTTGATCCATATTGGCCATATCAAGTTCCTCCAGGAGGCGCGGAAACTTGGAGACTGTCTCATCGTAGGGATCAATACGGACGCATCCGTGCGAAGGGTGAAAGGAGAAGGACGTCCGCTTATCAGCGAAATGGAAAGAGCCGATCTCCTGGCGTCTCTGCACTGGGTGGATTATGTGATACTTTTTGATGAAACCACGCCGGAACCGCTGTTAAGGGCGTTGAAACCCGACATCCTGGTAAAGGGAAAGAATTTACGGATGAAAGACGTTGTCGGACATGAAATCGTGAATCGATATGGCGGTGAGGTTCGCCGTCTCCCCTTCTTCTCGAACATCTCCACAAAAGAGATTATTCACCACATTTTTGAATCTCTCAAAAAACAGGTTCCGGAATAATGGAAATCATCCAAAGCATAGAATCCATGCAGCGAAGGTCTTGTTCGTTGAAACGATCCGGGAAAAGGATCGGCATGGTTCCGACCATGGGCTATTTTCACGAGGGGCATCTTTCCCTCATGAGACTCGCGCGATCGAAGGCGGATATCGTGGTAGTGAGCAATTTTGTCAATCCAACGCAGTTTGCGCCCACGGAAGATCTTGACAAATATCCGAGGAATTTCGAGCGGGATTGCCATAAAGCGGAAACGATCCCGGTGGATATCATGTTTGCGCCCCGGAATGAAGATATGTACCCGGAAGATTTCAGAACTTATGTGGAAGTGGGGGAATGGGGGAAAAAACTGTGCGGATTGTCGCGCCCCGCGCATTTCCGCGGAGTTACCACGATTGTTTTGAAACTATTCAACATTGTCCAGCCTGATATTGCCGTCTTCGGATGGAAAGATGCGCAGCAGTTCCTGATACTTTGCAGGATGGTGAAGGATATGAATCTCCCGATCGAGATGATCGGGGGTGACATCGTGCGGGAGCCGGATGGGCTTGCCATGAGTTCGAGAAACAAGTATCTCACCCCCGAAGAACGGAAGGATGCGGTCATACTTTCCCGATCTTTGAAGGAAGCGAGGGAAATGATCGAGCGAGGCGCTATGGAGGCTGACGTTTTGAAGGAACGCATCCGCAAAATGGTGAACGGCGCGCAATACGGCAGACTGGATTACGTGGAAATCGTATCGCGGGAAACGCTGGAGCCTCTTTCCCGCGTACAAAAGGGGGAAAGCCTGATCGCTCTGGCGGCTTATTTCGGCGAGGCGCGTCTGATCGATAATATACGGTATTAATTTTTTATCTGGATCTCGAAACGGTTGCCTTCCTGCCTGATGATGTGCATACGGGGATAGGACAATCTTTCGAGGGTAAAGATAAGTTTCTCGTGGTTTCCCTTGTAGAGAAAATTCACAACCGCCACATCGGCGTATCTGCTTCTGATGAATACCCTGGCATTGGGATCGAGGGCGCTCAAATGCTTGTTGATGAGTTCAATTTTCTCATCGTTGACGCCGGAGAACATGAAGATATAGTCGCCTTTATTCAAAACGGAGTGTTCCCAGTTGGCGTTGAAAGCATCGGCGAGTTCGCTTGCCGCCTTTCTCGCGGCGCGCGTGATGGAAAGCTGGATGGCTTGATTTTCGCGTTCGCTGGCTGCAAGGCTGGATACGGTCGTTTCCCCCATGACCTTTCCATTATCCACCCGAATCATCTTCAAATGAACGGTTGTTCTGTAAAAGGTATATGTTTCATAATAGAATTCCTTGCGTTCATCGCGTTCGGAGGAGGATGTTCCGGAGATAATCAGTTCGACGCCGTTTTTCTGCGCCACGCGGATCGCCTCTTCGAGAAAGGGTTCTGATTCCGTGACATCCATATTGGGGGGAGGTATCAGGATTTCATTTTCAGGATCTCTTTGACCGGTAATATCCTTCCAGGCGGATCGAACAGCCTCCCTGCCGTGATTGTAGGTTGCCGGGGCTTCATCCAGGACTTCACTCAAAAAAACGAGGAAATAGGGTCTGATCCTCGGAGTAAACAGGAATCCCTTTTCATCGAGGTCTTTCAGGAGTCTGGAATAATCCACAAATATCTTGAGTTTCAGGCGGATTTTATCCCCGGATTGAGTCTTGCTCTCGACGACCCTGGAATAGATGAATTTTTCATAATACTGATCGATATACTTGATGAGGAGGGAACGCGCCATAATGAGATTATCGGAGAAATAGGCGCGCCCAACGCAGCTTTGAACCGCCTCTCTCACCGCCTCTTCCATGGCTTCCTTTTCGGAGGCGCCCTCGATCTCGCGCTCCACAATGATAAGGTCCTCTCCTTTCATGGGCTTCATTTCCTGAGAGAAGGAAGAAGCCATGATAAGGAAAAGAATACCTGATACGATTAAGGTTTTTTGCATTATTACCGCTCCCTTTCCGAATAAAAAGGGTTTACATTGTTCCCTATCACTATAAATTCACATGAAAATTAAACAACTCCCGTATCGACTGTCAACAGAAACCTCTCAAGGAGCCAAAAGGAATAAGGGCGGAGAATTCTGGGGTATTTTCGCTCCTTCACGGCGCTTTTTTCTCCTTTTCCTCTTTATATTCGCGCGCAGAACGAACAAATTCCTTGAACAAAGGATGAGGACTCAGGGGCTTGGATTTGAATTCCGGATGAAACTGTACTGCGACAAACCACGGATGATCCTGAATTTCAATGATTTCCACCAGGCTTGCCTCTTCATATTCCCCTGCGACGCAAAGCCCTTTTTCCTCGAGGACGCCCCTGTAAGCGTTATTCACCTCGAAGCGATGCCGGTGCCGTTCAGAAACGATATCGGCTCCCCCATACGCCTCGTAAGAACAGCTCCCTTTCTTCAATTTACATGGATATGCTCCCAGGCGCATGGTGCCGCCGAGATTGACGATGTCTTGCTGGTGTTCCATGAGGGATATGACCGGGTGAGGGGTTTCCTGGTTGAATTCCAGGCTGTTGGCGTTTGCCAAACCGCATACATTCCTGGCGTATTCGATCAGGGCGCATTGCATTCCCAGGCAGATTCCCAAAAAGGGAATATGGCGCTCTCTGGCATAACCTGCAGCCCATATTTTTCCCTCGATGCCCCTGGCGCCAAATCCCCCCGGGATCAGAATCCCGTGAGCTCCCGCCAGGATTTCATCACGATTTTCTCCTGTTATATCCTCGGCATCGATCCTCACGATATCGAGTACAAGATGATTGGCGAAACAGGCATGCCGAAGCGCCTCATAAATGCTTTTATAGGCGTCCTGAAGTTCGATATATTTCCCCACAACAGCGATTCTGACCTGTTCCCGAGCGTTTCTGGCGCTTTCCACCATCTCTTTCCAGGCATCCAAACAAGGAGGCTGTGTTTGTAATTTCAAGAATTCGACAATCACGCCGTCCAGGTTCTGATCATGCAGCATCAGGGGGATTTCATAAATCTCCTTCAGATCTATGGCTTGGAAAACCGCTTCAGGTTTGACGTTGCAGAACAGGGCGATTTTTTCCCGCGTCTCTCCGGAAAAAGGTCGTTCCGTACGGCAAATCAGGATATTCGGTTGAATGCCGATTTCCCGAAGTTCCTTGACGCTATGCTGAGTCGGTTTGGTTTTCACCTCTCCTGCAACGCGGATCGTGGGAATCAGCGTGAGATGAATATAAAGGACATTGTCCCTACCGATATCGAACGGAACCTGACGGAGCGCCTCCAGAAAGGGAAGGCTTTCGATGTCCCCGACGGTTCCGCCGATCTCAGTCAATACCACATCGATGCCCGGCAATCTGCCCAGCTTGTATATGCGGGATTTTATTTCATTCGTGACATGCGGAACCACCTGCACCGTTCGCCCCAGGTAGTCCCCGCGGCGTTCTTTGGAAATGACCTCGCTGTATATCTGACCTGTGGTGACATTGTTGTTCTGGCTCATAAGGGCGGCGCTGTAACGTTCATAATGCCCCAGATCAAGGTCCGCTTCGGCGCCATCATCCGTGACGAATATCTCGCCATGCTGAAAGGGGCTCATGGTTCCCGGATCGACATTGATATACGGATCGAATTTGAGCATGGTGACCTTGACGCCTCTTGCCTCGAGAAGGCAGCCGATGGAAGCGGTACAAATTCCCTTTCCAAGAGAGGAGACGACGCCTCCGGTAATGAAAATATACTTCGTCATCTTTTTTCCTTGTTCGATTGTAATATGGATTTCAGATTTTCGAGGTCTTCCGGAGTATCGACCCCGATGGAATCATGAATAGTTTCCACGACTTTGACAATATATCCGTTTTCGAGAAAACGCAGCTGCTCCAGCTTTTCCAGTTTTTCCAGAAAAGAAGGCGAAATCTTTGTGAATTCAAGAAGAACATGCCTCCGGTACGCATACAATCCGAGGTGTTTGAATCCGAAATACCCGGAAAAATCCGGTTCCGCTCCCGCCCGGGAAAGAGATGGTATCGGGGAACGGGAAAAATACAAGGCGCGTCCATCCGGAGCGCAAACCACCTTCACTACATGGGGAGAAGCGTAATGCTCCGCGTTCGTGATCCTTATCATGGCTGTAGATACAGAGCAGTCCGGGTCCTTTTCCAGAATATCAATTGCCCTGTCAATGGTATCCGGATGCATCATGGGCTCATCGCCCTGGAGATTGACCAAGACATCCCAATCCATGTCTTTCACGGCATCCGCGATGCGATCCGCGCCTGATTGGTAATCGCCGGTTGTCATGATGGCAAGTCCGCCGAACGCCCGTACGGCGTCGAAGATGCGCTTGTCATCTGTTGCGACATAGACAGTCTGGATGCGTTTTGAGGAGGCTGCCCTTTCATAAACCCATTGGATCAAAGGTTTGCCGCACACATCCGCAAGTGGTTTGCCGGGTAATCGGGTCGAGGCGAAACGCGCCGGTATGACACAAATGATATTGCTCATGGAATTAAAAAGATTTACATCTCCCCCGCTTCCAACTTTTTATTATTGTATTTGAATACCTTACTTCACGCTTCCAACTTCTAACTTAAAACTTTACTCCCTGAATCCCATGGCGCGGGATTCTTCCACAATTTCCGGATTCATCTCCCCCACAATCTTGAGCGGGGTTCCAACCGGAATCAGGTCAAAGAGTTCTTCGATGTCCTCTTTGAGCATTCCGACGCATCCGAAGGAGGAATAATATCCGATGGTTTCCGGTTTGATAGCGCCGTGAACGCCAAGCATATCGCCCTGGAAGGACATCCACCTGGCGCCGAGTTCATTTTCCGGATCGCCGGCAGGATACATTTTGTGCGTACGGGGATTAACCCATCGCGGATCCTTTTTTTTGTTTTCGATCCTGAAATCGCCGTTCGGGGTCTGGTTTTCATAAGCGCCGGTGCGGACAGCGTATTTTTTGAAGAATTTGCCGTTGGAATTAAGGGTAAGGACATTATTATATTTATCCACGAGGATGCTGAAATTGACCTTGGGGATTTTAAGTCGCTGTCCTACGCCCATTTTTTTGGGGTCGCTGATATTGTTACATTTCAATAACAGTTCCTGGGTAATGTTGAATTTTTTCGCCAGGTTGTAGATGTAATCGCCCCGTTGCGTCTCATAACTTTCATCATCGCCGTACAGTTCGGGGGAATACAGAAGACGCAGGTTGAGGTCGCCGAGGGTATTTTCGAGAAGAGAGCGCAATTCATCCGGAACCTCGCGATCCATCAGGTCATCCAGATCCGCCCTGGCGTCCTTGTATTTTCCATCCTCGAGTTTTGCAAGCGCCAGTCCATATTGCGCCACATACGCCGCCTGTTTATTTTCCGTATTTCCCAGGAGTTCCTGGAAGAACGCCTCTGTTTCCTGGCGAATGGGACGTTTATCGAGCATGGCAAAGGCTTTGTAATACAGAGCCTGCCTTGCATAGGGCGTATTCGGATGATCTTTCAACAGGCGTTCGAAAAGATCGAGGGATTGGGATTTATCCTGTTTGTAAAGGGTTTTTGCAAGGAGAAAAAGCGCCTCGGGCGCTGTCGGCATTTTGGAATATTTCGAGATGTGAATTTTCAAGAGGGAAATTGCGGCATCGGCTTTGTCATTCGCCAGAAGATCCCGCGCGTTTTTCAATTCTTCCGAGGCGTTCTTCCGCCTGTTCATGACATAAAAATAAGAACCGCCTCCAACCAGAACGCCCACTACCAGAAGAGCCACAACAACAATAGCAATTACCTTCGTACTACTCATAACAGCGTCAACTCCCGCATAAAGAATTGGAACTTTTCGATCGATCAATCAGCATGACGACAAAAACAACGCTTTAGGAAAAAAAACAATTTGTCAAGACTCTTCCTGTTATTTCTTTCGAATCACGATCAGGGATGAATCGTTACGATCCTGCCCGAGGAAAATGGCGTTGATCACGCGATCCGCATCAACGGCGTATCGTCCATTCTCATGGGGTATGGGAATGGAATGCCAGGGATCGCACACATGAAATACATTGCGTTTGGGATCATAACCGTGAATGATGACAAAATGGGTAGCTCTGTATTCGGAGAACTCATCATAGAATGCCACGCAATCGTACAGGAAGCTCATATCGAGCGCTGCGATAACCGGTATTTCCTGATCCAGGTGCGCCAGGATGAGTTCCTTGGAAAGGGGATAGAAAAGGAGTTCCCCCCCCTTCTGGAGATATTCGATATAATGTCTAGCGGAAAGGGCTTGATGGGGAGTCATGGCGCACGCCTGTTTGATGACCAGCTTTCCTATCAGATCAGACAAATGAAGGCGATTCCAGATAGGGTGAAAAATGCGGTAATTATAGGTATAGATCGTCACATCGAAACCCAGATCGATCGCCGTTTTGCCGAGCTGGGAATCGAACAACCCTATATCATAAAGGGGCGGGCATATCTCGCTCAATGCCTGCATGTCCTGTTCTTGATCATAATAATCCAGAACCATCTTGAGGCAACTGAGCCCGCAGGATATATCATCGGGCTGGATTTCCGGCGCGATATCCAGTTTAAAGTGTTTCAGGATCAGGTTATGGGGTCTGAGCAACATCATGATATTCGATCAATCCTTAGCCTTGGTATCCAGCCAAAGGGCGTATCCGAAAAATTCGCCTTTGCCGTTTTTCGATCTCGTTCTCACAAATCTGTGAAAATGTATTCGGTTAATTTTATACAGCGGCGTTGGAGATAACGCAAGGAATTTTTTACAAAAAACGACATTAAGGGCGAAAACGATATTTCTCATGATCGTGAGGAATTTTTAAACAACCTTCCAGGTAAACTGAGGGCGCGTCTTGACTCCGTTTCCAGAATATGCTGAAAATCGTAATCGATATATTGATCCTTCATCTAAAAAATATTTGATATTGACAGAGAACCGGGGCGGGATATACATACCTTTACATAAATATTGAGAAAGGGAATGGAAAAGCCCTGAAATTGCGCGCGCTTGTAGCTCAATTGGATAGAGCGCCTGACTACGGATCAGAAGGTTAGGGGTTCAAGTCCCTTCAAGCGCGCCATTTTTTTTGTAAGCCCCTTATCCCCCGTGCAATCGGGGGTCAATCCCTATAAAAATCCAGGTATTTTGCGGAAATATTATCCTGAATAATATATACAGCGCTTCCCATCACAACAGATATCCTTATCATTATGAGGGATTTTTATAGAGAATGACCCCGCAGGAATAACCTTGCGTTCCCGGAATAGAGTCAGTATGCGCATACAGGATTTTTATAGGGTTTGATCCCGTTTTTCCATGATAGAATTCCGTTGCGCCCCCCTCTTTTTTTTTCCTCCGGGTTTTTCTTGACAAAGAGGAAGGCGTCGCTCTAGATTTTCCATTTACATTTTAGTCGCAGAAACGCAAAGCCTTGACTTGAAAATAAAGGAGAAGAAAAAACAGTGCCACTGGTGGTGCAGAAATTCGGCGGTTCATCCGTTGCGGATGTGGAAAAGATCAAAAATGTCGCGCGCAAAGGTATCCGGGAAAAGAAAGAGGGCAATGATGTGATCGTGGTGGTGTCCGCTATGGGAAAAACCACGGATCAATTGATCGCCATGGCGCACCGGATAACGAACGATCCGAATCCCAGGGAAATGGATATGCTCATGTCCACCGGGGAACAGGTGTCCATTGCCATGCTCGCGATTGCGTTTCATTCGATGGGGGAAAAGGCGATCAGTTTCACGGGTCCCCAGGTGGGAATCATCACAGACTCCACACACAGGAAGGCGCGGATCAAAAGCATCAATACGGAAAAAATCCACAAGGCGTTGAGGGAGGGGAACATCGTCATCGTCGCGGGTTTTCAGGGAATATCAACGGAAAATGACATAACCACCCTGGGGCGCGGTGGATCGGACACCACGGCGGTTGCCCTGGCTGCTGCATTGAACGCGGATGTGTGCGACATATACACGGATGTGGATGGGGTATATACAACGGATCCGCGGATCGTTCCCAAGGCGAGAAAACTCGAAAAAATAACTTATGATGAGATGCTGGAACTTGCCAGTTTGGGAGCCAAGGTGCTTCACAGCCGTTCGGTGGAGCTGGCAAAGAATTATAATGTCGTAATCCAGGTGCGCTCCAGTTTTGATGACAATCCCGGGACGCTGGTCGTAAAGGAGGATAAATCCATGGAAGACATCGTAGTAAGCGGCGTTGCCTATAACCGCAATGAAACCAAGATTTCGATAATAGGAGTTCCCGATCATCCGGGCGTGGCTTCCGAGATATTCAGCAAAATCGCCGACGCGCATATCGTGGTCGATATGATCATCCAGAACGTAGGCGGTGATGGAAAGAACGACATCTCTTTTACGGTAGGCAAGGAGGATTTTGTCCAGACGCTCAAGATATCAAAGCAGTTATGCGAGGAGCTCGGGGCGAACGAGGTGCGTTCCGATGACAAGATCGCCAAGGTATCCGTAGTGGGCGTTGGGATGAAAACGCACTGCGGAGTGGCGGCGAAGATGTTCCGCGCCTTGGCGAATGCCGGCATCAATATTGACATGATCAGCACCTCGGAGATAAAAATCTCCTGCGTCATCAGGAGCGACGATCTGGACAAGGCGGTTCAGGCAATTCATGACGAACTGGAACTGGAGGCTCATCCCTCGTGAGGAAAAAAAGTAAACCCGCGGATTTGAAAAACGTTCAGACTTTTCCGATTCGTTCGAGAAAAGCCAAAGTGGAATATTCCCAGCTGGCGCTATGCCCTGATCCGGAAAAACCTCTTTCGGATTTTTTCAATACGCTGCCGCCGGTTTTAAAAGCCCGCGATTTCATCCAGGCGGCGCAAAATATCGTCAAGGCGGCGCAACAGAATAAACTGGTTCTTTTCATGATGGGCGCCCACCTTATCAAGTGCGGTCTTTCCCCCCTTTTGTGCGATTTGATCCGGAAAGAACTGATCAACGCCCTCGCCATGAACGGGGCATGCTGCATCCATGATTTCGAGATGTCTTTTTTCGGAAGCACATCCGAAGACGTGGAGGCTAAACTGGCGAATGGATCGTTCGGGATGGCAAGGGAAACGGGAGAATGGATCAACAGCACGATCAGCGAGGGGGTGCGCCGCGGTTATGGATTGGGAGAAGCCCTGGGGCAGGCGATATCCCGGCGCCAGCCCCCTTATGCGCAAACAAGCATACTGGCGACCGCTTATGAATGCCGCATTCCCGCCACGATCCATGTGGCAATTGGCACGGACATCATTCACCAGCATCCAACGGTGGATGGCGTGGCCCTGGGAAAAGGGAGTCTGATGGATTTCCGACTTCTTGCGGGACAACTTCCCGATTTAAATGACGGCGGGGTCGTGATCAATTTCGGCAGCGCGGTCATCCTGCCAGAGGTTTTTCTGAAAGCCCTCACGGTAGCGCGAAACCTGGGCAATCCTGTCAAAAACTTTACCGCCATCAATTTCGACATGATACAACATTACCGCCCCAATATGAATGTGCTGGAACGCCCCACCAAAACCGGAGGAGAGTCGTATTCCTTTACTGGCCATCATGAGATCATGTTTCCACTTCTCTACAGCGCCCTCGTATCCCTGATGTGATTTCACTCGATGCTGATATCCTGGGTGCTGCGCACCTTCCATCCATCATTTCTCCTGGTAAGAATGTTGAGAAACTTGATGCAGGTCGTTTTGGAACGATCATTGGGGATGGCGGTTTGCAGAAAAACCTTCACATAGGATTTTGTCCGGAGGAGATTGAAGCGGATATCGCTTCTGGACAGATTGAGTACAATGCGATCCTGAGAATTGGCATTGATGATCGCCTCTTCGATTCCCGCAATATTTTTATCTAAAATCAGCTCGTTATCATGATTCATGATTTCATTCAGTATCAGGACGCGTGGATAGGGTTGAAGAACGCCCGCATCGCTGGTAATCCAGAGATTGAAGGCGATGAACCTGTAAGCGATAAAGGCGCTTACAAGGACAATAAGGCTTAGAAAAAGGATCAATAAAGCCTTTTTCTTTTTTCGCCTGTTCCGATTCATTGAAGGACCTGTTCGAATTGCAATCCGGTTTTTCCGATGATCTGATCTTTCAAATCCCGGGCTGCTTTTCCCATGCGGGACTGTACGAGGCGTTTCCTGACCTGTTCCTGAACCTCTGAAAAGGGCTTCCGCTCGCCCGGATCGAATTCTTCAACGTAATGGCAATATACAAAAGGCACAGCCTTCTCAATGGGAGAAAAGTCGCCGGGAAAGAGATTTTCAAAAAGAGACCATATATCGCCGGCGTCCTCGGGTTTGACCAATCCCAAATCGCGAAACTCGAACCTGTATAAATCCGTCGAGTATTTCTTCAACAAATCCTCAAAAATAGCGGAAGAGAGTTGAGGATAAGCCGAATTGTCTTCACCCGTAATTTTTTCTTTTTCCGCTTTGATCAGATCGCTCGCTTCCCTGATAAAAAAATGGAGGTTTGCTTCCATCTTCAAAAAAACATCCTGAAGCGCCTTGCTGTCGTAATGAGTTGGATTGATCACCTCGCCAACAATCTGTCGAACGCGTTTTGAGGAATTGATGGTGGAAATCTCGGGATGATCCTCATAATATTTTTTAACTTCCTCTTCGGAAGCCATTTTCAAAGGCGTAAAAAGGGCGTCCAGGCATCGATTGGCGATCAACTGATCCTGGGCAATCCGGGTTCCCTGAATAATGAAGGGATGTTCGCTTCGTTTTTTTCGTTCGACTTCAAGTCGGATGCATTCATATTGGTGAATCATTTGAACCTTTTCGAGAATGAGCCGTTCGTTCAGTTCAAGAGCGTCGCTGATGATCTCAGGGAAAAGACGCCAGAAATCCGACTTGGCGATTTTCAATTTCCCCACCCTTACCAGTACATGAGTATCCTTCATTTCCTCCCATTGAGACCAGTGATAGGAGGGGTGGTATCTTTCGGAGAGTTTGTTCCATTCAAGGGCGTAAAGGAAACGAATGGCTTTTGCCTTGAGAATTCTCGTGATATCTTTTCTTACGGTGGAAAGGGGGATAACCTCAGGATCTTTTTTTTCGAGGCATTGGATGAAGAAGAGACCATCCTCGCGCTGGAAAACAGGGCTGAAGGCATTAACCTTGATCGCGCGCGCCTCCTCGTAGAAACGGTTGTACGTATCGGAGTGGAACACCTCCATAACGCCGTCATCGGTCGTTCCCGGGTAGAAAGAGGAATAGGTTTTGACCAGATAATCGAAATTTTCCCCGGCGAGCACGCGTTCACGCAGAGTTTCTATCTTCTGAAGA
Organism: Candidatus Sumerlaeota bacterium; assembly: GCA_016931135.1. Taxonomy (GTDB): domain Bacteria; phylum Sumerlaeota; class Sumerlaeia; order MWCT01; family MWCT01; genus JAFGFK01. Next base: position 17,123 of record JAFGFK010000108.1, read on the forward strand.
ATTTTCTGGCGTTCTAATTCGGGGAGTATCCTCGGGGCGTGGAGATACATGATCCTGATTTTCACAGAGGCGGGGCGTTCGTACTGATCCTTGTTTCGCTCATAATAGGCTATCAGGTCTTCCGGATGAATATTCAGAATGGATTTCAATATCTCTTCCACCCATACCAGTTCATACAGGGGATATGTTTGAAGGCGAAGTTGAAGACGGTCGAAATCTTCTTGAATTTCGGAGGGATTTTCCTCAGCCAATTGTCGGATGAAGACATAGGATTTCACGGCGTCCTGCAACCTGATTTGCAGATCTTTTTTATCTTTTGGATTTATCGTATTTTGATAACGGGCGAAGATATTGGGGTCTTTATCTTTTGCAATAGCAAGAAGCAGGAGAATATCGGTATCCGTGATAACTCCGAGGGATGACCGTGCCAGAATGGTTCCATTGGGAGTGGAATAATCGGGCTGAAGAGCCGGGCATGTGGTTTTAACCTCCTGCGCGCCGGGGAAATAACAGAACGCAATAAGGATCGCTGCAAAAAAGAGCCGGTAAATCTTCATAGGACATCATCCTGTTTTTACAAGAAAATCCACGAAAAACATCCCCATCAAAAAGGAAGTCTCAGTTTTTTGTAAAGTTTAAAAAGCGGTTTCCCACGAATGGAGGCAAGGTCTCTTTCCGCTTTCGCCAGGGCATCCAAATCCGCATCCTGAAGAAGGGCGAATTTTTTCTCAACGCCGCTGTTCCAGGTTTTCAAGAGATCAGTTTCGTCAGGGGCGCCCTCTACTTTTTTCAAGTTATCGGGAGAAAGCGATGGCGCCTTGATCCAATCCCTCAAAGAGTCAGTGGTCGCCTTGTATGAATAATGGGAAAGGGCGTATTCCCTGGCGGCTTCACCCATACGCCGGGATTCTTCTTCATCTTCCGCCATTTTGCATAGAGCGGCGGACAATGCCCCCGAATCGTCAAGCGGAACCGCTATCCCCAGAGTTTCTTTCTTAATCGTTTTGCTGATTTCCGTACCCAGGGTAGTAACAACCGGCAATCCGGCGGCAAGCATGTTGGTTACCCGGTTTCGAGCGCCGAAAAGGGTTTCATAATTGATGGCGTCCACATTGATCCCGATGTCGCACTCGGAATAGATGACGGGAAGAAGTTCCGCCTCCACCCATCCGAGAAGAACAAATCTCTTTCGCAAGGGAGACGCCGCCACCAGGCGATGAAACCGCGCATAAGTTTTTTCATCGTGCCCATCGATGCTCCCTCCGGTGGAGACAAAATGAATCCGTTCATTTTTTTCCATGGCGCTTATGAGAGCGGAATACAGGAGATCGATATCTGTCCATGTATTGAAACCGCCGCTCCAGAGAATGGCGAAGGCATCCTTCGGGATTCTGGCGCCTCTGAGTTGCGGGGAGGCATCGGAGGGCGGCGGTTCCATAAACATGAGATTGACGGCGTTTTCGATCATATCGGCAAAGGGATAATCGAAGGTATGCTGGTTCAATCTCCCGCAAACCGCGAGTTCGCCGATCAGGGCGTATTTCTGATTCTGCGTAACGGTGGAGAAATGATCGGCTCTACGAACCGCATCCAGTTCATCTTTCCAGAATAGAGAGAGAAAGGAATCGTCTTTATCGAGGAAGGCGCGGGTTTGCCCTTCCACCATAGCCCAACCGTTGAGGTCCGCCCAGAAGGGAATCTGCCCGGCTGCGCGCGCGGCAATGGCGGAAGGATGCGTATTGATACCAAGTATGCAGTCCGGTTTGACGTTTTTGATCTCACGCGCGAGAAAGGGCAGCAGAAAAGATGGGTCTTCTTTAAGAACAGCGGTATAGGGGAAGCCCTCGAATTTTCTTTTTTCCGAGGATTCGCGTAATTTTTCCGGCGGGTTTTCGCGGTCAGGAATGGGAAGAGTAACAAGGGAGACGTGATGTCCATCCTCTAAAAGGGGGCTGACAAGATGCCAGGTTCTGAGGCATTGTCCGCCGATTTTTTTCACTCCTTTTTCAAGGAGCGGTCCTGTTCCAATGGCAAAAATCTTCGTCATTTTTAAATTTTACCTCAAGAAAGAGGAGTGAAACTCCAAATTCCCATCATTTAAATATCGAACAAGGGATGATGCGCAATCATAATACGAGATTCAAGAGGAATTTTATGAATAGGAAAAATTGGGGGGATAAATCGGGAAGGCAATTATCGATTATGGATGAAATCATCAAGGATATTGATCGATTCCTGAATCTGGATACGGCACCAGACTTTTGCCCTCATAGTCATGTATTTGGACTCTCTCTGTTCCTCTAATGTCTGAGTTTTTAACTTCTGATTGATGTCATTGACAGTAAAACCTTTGACATCATCATAAAGGGGTAATTTCGTCTTCCATTGCTGAAGCGTCCGTTCAAGGAAGAGCAGGGGTTGATCATCATCATCCGATAATTCCATATACTTTTGCGCTACCGGTTTCACGAGATAGGTAAGGTCTCCACCGTCGGGTACGCTGGTTCCTTTCGGAAGAACCGCATGAGGAATGATCTTTTCTGCGAAATCTTCCAGATAAGAAGCCAGAAAGGGTTGTGTCTTTTTCCCATACTTTTTGATAAAAGATTCAAGATACTCAACGGAATAATATTTTTTGAAGACTTGTCGAGTGATCGAGGTATCAATTTCAGGATTGGAGATAATGGCAAGGAGGACATCACCTGTTTGCTCTATCGGTTTTTCCAGAAGATATGGTATCATTCTGTCAAAAAAGAAGAAGTGCCAGTGAAGATCAAACCAGAAAGGGTCGCCTCCCCGTTTCATTAGAAGGGCGCGATATTTTTGACCTTCAACCAGAATGGCGTCAACCGCCTCCTGTGGCGTAATTTTTCCTGATAAATCAAGCGCCCATATACCCCATATTCTCAAAGGGATATATTCGGGAAGATCTTCAGGTTTTCTGATATTTCCCGATTTTATAAGGATGGGGATGATATAATAATTTATAAAACCAAAACCAGTGTAAATCAAGGGTTGACAGAGATCCCACGCCTCTCCGGAAAGGGGGGAATCAAGCCCCTGTTTTTCAATCAACTCATATAATCTCGCATGGCCCTTATTATAATCATATTTTGCATTTTTAGAAAGAGTATCGAAACAATCACGAAAAAGGTCATCAAAGGATTCATAATTTTTTCTTGGATCATAAGAGCCAAAACAAGAGGGGCGATTCAATAAGAGCATGAGAAGAAGAGTGATAAAGAAACCGCCTTGCATAATTTTCTTATTCAATTGCAGCATGTATTCACCCATTTAATATCAAAATAATTGCCCCCGCCGGGACCCTCTTTATGAAAGGGAGCAGGCGGAGTTAGACTTTCAGGAAAATACCCTTCAGGTTCTCCAATTGGTTCAATCGAATAAACAATATCCCATTTAACATAGAATACTTCCTGAACTGGAACGAAATTTGAATCAATGAATTTTGAATTGCAATACATTGTTTTCCCACTTCCAAAAGTGTAAAATGCTGAAAAGGTATGAATATAGCCTGCCGTTGCAGCTATAGACACTGCATTTGATATTTTATCATCGTATGCAATTTCAAATCCTATTCCTTCAGTTATGGATAATCCGGAAACCTCGAAATATGTTATTTGAGAATGTTCGCAATTGCAACCTGTATTTGTTGGAAGTGGATCTGTAATTTGAATCTCTTTCCAGCTAAAATCTGTTACCCAAGTGTGAGTTTCAACCAATTCGTAACCTATAACATAAGGAAAACGCCGTACGACAGTTACTTCTTCATGGGGGAAATGGGGAAGTTTGGGTTCATAAACAGGACGATACGCCACAAGCGTATGATTTGTTGATTTGGTCCCATCATCAGCAACGCTGTCACATACATCCTGACCATTAATGAATACATCATTTATGGTGACGCTTACATCTCTGGTTATAACAGATTCGTTTCTAGCCACTTCAAAGGGATCAGGATTATATTGTGAATTTTGAGTCCATCCTGTCGTTCCTCCAGGATAACTCCATTTATATAAATAAGAAGGATTTACAGAAACGGCATCAAAACCTTCTTCACCCGGAGTCCCCTTGATACAATAATCCACATCATTATTTTCAAGAGACGCTGAAACAGAAGGCGGATCGCATGTGTCTAATTCATTATAATAATCCGGATTTCCCAGTTCATTTATTGCCAAAACACTGGGAATAGAGTAGCATGAATGTCCATCATATTTTCCTTGAATCAAGGCTGTTCCAAGCCATTGCCCATGAATTGATCCAGGGATTGTACCTTCCTTGGTTTTGATTACATCCTGATAAGTGGCGACCAAGCTGTAATCATCAGGGCAAAGATCGCAAGGTGAAGGAGTCGGGTCTCCGCCTTTATCGCCATCGCCCCTCAGGGTAAAATTAATAAAAACAATAAAGACTATTGCTAATACATTGATCAATTTACAATCTTTTTTCATCATTATTCTTCCCTTTAGTTTTCCGTTAATACAAAGAATCAGAGAAAGACGCGATTGGTTGATGCTTTTCCAAAATGGCTTTTCCTGTAACATTAAACCATTCAGTATATCTTTCTCCACAGATTTTCTTCAAGTTCTCTGATTTAGCGTAATCCCCCAACTTTTCCCAACTCATTGCCTCAAACAATAACGCTTCTCCGAAAACATTGAAGTTCCTATAAGGATCTTCTGAAGTCCACATATCGCTATTTACCTTCTGGCACATTTCGATACATTTATCATAGAGTTCCAATTTGAAATAGGTCATACCCATCCACATTTGTGCGGTAATGATCTGGCGCCTGGGACAATTAGTGATATTCCATGTTTTCCCATACACTTTTTTATTGGTCATATCCTGCAACCTCGGGGTCCATTTCTGAAGAAAAGCTTCTCCCAGATTCTTCGCAGTATCATATTCACCCTGGAAAAAATAATCTTCCAATTGAATCAACTCGGCTATTATTCGTATTTCGTCCCTTACCGTAGGATCGTTAAGTATAATATTACAAACCTTCAGCGATTCCTTATAATATCTCATTTTTTCGATAAGTGAGAGGTGTTTTTCGTAAAATCCCATTCCCGATTCCCACAATTCACCCGCAACCAGCAACCGCGCATAATCAGCATCATCTTTCAGGGGGGATTTCTCGGCAACCTGCCAGAATATATTAATCGCTTCCTTAAATTTTCTTTGCTTTTTGAAAAGAAATCCCATTCTCATTGAAGCGTCCGTTGCAGTAAATGCATCCACCTTGTGTTCTCCTGAAGCGATTTTGCAAAATCCCTCCAAAGCCTTTTCATCATTATTCATTCGCATCTGGAGATAAGCGCTTCTCAAAAGGGCATCGCACTTGATATCTTCACGAGCCGGAACATTTCCTTCAATAATATCGCGAAATGCCATCAAGGAACCATAATCATCGCCGGAATTAAGCTTTACATATCCCATTCGGCTCTTGACATATCCCTGATCATAGCCTTCCGCTATTCTCATTCTTTCCTCCAAAATGGCAATGGCTTCCTTCCCTTGATATTTTTTTGAAATCTGCAAAGCCTGATCAGCGATAAAATGTGAAGGATAATCTGTCTTCTCGATTTTATCCAATTTGATATCTTCGGAAGGAATTAGAATAACGGGTTTCTCAGGAACCTGTCCATTACAAAACACATTCAACAAAATGATGAATACGCCCATGAAAACCAATTTTCTGAAATGATTCATTAATACTCCCTCCTTCATTTTTTATTTTCATTTTCTTTTATAATATTTTCCAATACTTCAGATCCTTTGACAAATTGTTCGCGCGCCCATGCCCTGGGATGTTTATCGGAATAATCTAAAGCTGCATTAGGTTTATTCCTTTTAGAATATTCTTCCCGACGTTTGTTCCTGATCTCTTCGAAAGATATATCCGAGACATCATCGAACTGAGATATATTAGATTTCCATTTTCCCAGGATGGTTTGCAGATTTTCGATTCTTTTTTTCTTATCTTCCTTCCTGGAAATATAGTTCTCCGCAAATACCTTTACAAGGGGAGTGTAATCTCCAGTATAAGTAGTCGAATGTACTATCAGTGCGTTAATATTATCCGGGGTTCTTTCCAGAAATCCCAGATAGAGAGAATCAAGGTTATCTCCATAAGTATTTTTCGCGAATCTGATTATTTCATCAGAAAAAATTGATTTACCAGGAAGCATGGAAAAACCACGACAGATATCGGGTTGATTGAAAATGTAGAGAATAAGATCCCTGGATTTCTCAAATGGTTCTTCCATAATATAAGGAAGGGCTCGATACATACTATAGAAAAAATCAGAAGTAAAGAAAGAATCAAAATCCATGTTTTTCTTATGTAATTGAATCATTTCATTGAGATATTTGAGTATGTTTTCTCGAGCCTCCTGGTGAGATATTTTCCCGGAAAGATCGAGCGCCCAGGTTCCCCAGATATTCAAAAGTCTGTTCTGAGGAAGATCGGATATCTTCCTGATATTACCGGTTTTAATGAGATATGGCAATATAAAAAAATACCTGAATCTGTTTTGTTTATTATTTAGTAACTCGTATATCATATCAAGGGCTTTGCCTGTAAGAGGGGCGTATGTTGTGTTTGCTTCAATCAGAGGGTACAATTTTGCCAATACAGGATGACTTGTCTCGATCTTTGCGTTTTCCCGGATGTTATCACTGCAAGCAATTACCAATTGATCAAGATTCCGATATTCCCCATAAGGATCATAGTGACCATATACAATAGTTGTAGTAATAGAGAGAAATAATAAGATAATAACAATATTCGCGGTTATTGTATTCATTATTGACAACAACTCCTTATACGCATAAACTCTATGTATTCCCCTCCCCCCAAGGTCTCTTTATGCTGTGTTGTAATCATTTGAACTAATGTTCCAGTTGACTTCTCATATATACCTTCTTTATGATCATATTTACCTTGGAAAAGTTCCTGAATGGGAACAAACGTGGTATTGATATACTCTGATTCTGGATTCAATGTCACAATATGGCCATAATTATATATAGAAGTCTCGGAAAATTGATAATACGCTCCAATGCTTAAAACGCCAAAGAATTCGATTGCAATCCCCTGAGATATTTCTGTTGTTTCCACAAGATTATATATGGAAATAAAGGATACGCCTTGCTGATTACTTCCACATCCAGTCGAATTATTGAAATTGGATGGGAAACTGGCGGTACCCCAGCAATATTTTACTTCCCAATCATCAACTATTCTTTTTTCATAAAGTTCACCGTCACCGTAGGGTTCAACTTGTTCCTGATGAACATATTCAAAGGTACAATCATTTACATTCGGCATGAATTCACCATGTGGAACTTTTGGGGAATACAATTGCCTAAAAACCACAAAGGTATGATTTGAGGATTTAATGCCATCATCCGCTACGCTGTCGCATATATCCTGACCATTCATCAGTATATCATTAATTGTTACGCTTACCGTCTGTGTTACAATAGAGCTGTTACGGAGAACAGTAAAAGCAGGAGGATTATATCTGGAGATGGATAGCCACTCGGTAACACCCCCCCTATAGTTCCATTGGTACAGATAAGAAACGTCAAGAGCAACTGCATTAAAATCATTAGTTCCCGGATTTCCTTTAATACAATAATCAACATCAGTTTCATGGGATGCTTCAATCTCAGGCGGATCAAACTCATCAGGATTATCGGGATCTTCCGTGTAACTTGCCGGATCGCCCATATGAATATCCGGAAGAATAACATGGCAGGAATGTCCATTAAAAACCCCATTTATTTTAGCTGTACCTTCCCAGACACCATAGATTTCCCCAGGAATAGTACCTTCTTTTGTCTTGATAACATCCTGATACGTAGCAACAAGGTTATAGTCATCAGGGCACAAATCACAAGGAGAAGGGGTGGGATCTCCCCCTTTGTCACCACCCATAGTTGAGGAATTTAAAAGTAAGGCAAATGTCATAAAAAGTAAAAATCTAATCCATATATTGTTCTTATTCATCATTGTCTATCTCC
>JAFGFK010000109.1 GCA_016931135.1 Candidatus Sumerlaeota bacterium
ATATATACAGCGCTTACCATCACAACAGATATCCTTATCATTATGATGGATTTTTATAGAGAATGACCCCGCAGGAATCATCCTGCGATCACGGAATAGAGTCTGGATACGCATACAGGATTTTTATAGAGTATGACCACATAAGGCTTATCCCCCATTCCTCGTAACGGCGTCAAGATGCGTCATGATTTTCAAGAGGAACAATATTTTCGTTGATAGATTGAAAATCGTTCATCATTGATCATAATATTATATAAAGGATCAAGCCCATGATGAAGGCATTTTTCTCGTATGCAGTCCTACTGGCGGCCGCGGCGTCGGGATGCAGCCATTCTCAAAGAGATATAAACCGGAGAGGAGAGCGATCCCAATCCGACTCCGCAAAAAATTCCATCACAATCGTTTCTCCGGATAAACAGCTCGAGGTCGTGTTCCGCCTTATGGATATCAAGGGAGAGTCATCCGTTGCGCGCTACAACGTTTCGTTCCAGGGAAAGCAACTGGTCACATGGTCGCGGCTGGGGCTTGACCTTGTTCCTGGAGGCATGCTTTGCCGCGATCTGCAGATAACACAGGTGAAGAGATCTGCAAGGGATGAGAAATATCCTGTATTTCCCGGGAAAACCAGCATGGCGCGCGACTGCTTTAACGAGGCTGTCATTTCACTCGAGGAACGAACCGGAAAGAAGCGGCGCATGGAACTCATATTCCGCGCTTATAATGATGGCATCGCATTCCGCTATCATGCGCCTTCCCAACCTGCCCTTGCCGATTTTACGCTTGCAGCGGAGCATTCGACATTCTATATAGCCGGAAATCCAACAGCCTATACCCTGCCGCTGCCTTCCTATACTACCCAATATGAATTCCGCTACAAGACTATTCCTGCGGAAAACATCGCCTCAGGTCCGCTGCTCGGATTGCCGCTGCTTCTGGAATATCCGGATCATACCGCCCTGGCGATCACGGAGGCGGAACTGGACGATTACGCAGGGATGTACCTTTCAGGGGCGCCGGATTCACCAGGCAGCCTTGTGAGCCTCCTCTCCCCTCTTCCGGGCAATCCACAGATCAAGGTGAAGGCAGGCTTACCGCATAATACGCCCTGGCGGATTCTGATGATCGCCACAACGCCGAAAGCGCTCCTCGAGTCAAACCTGATATCCAACCTTAGTTCTCCCTGCGCCATCAAGGATACATCATGGATCAAGCCGGGAAAGACGACTTTTCCGTGGTGGAACGGATACGAGGTGGGCAATGCGGGTTTTCGCGGGGGATTGAACACGCAAACCATGAAGCATTATATAGACTTCTGCGCCGAACAGGGAATCGAGTATCATTCGCTGGATGGTTTGGACGATGTTTCATGGTACGGCGACAAATGCGGTTCATATCATGGAGGCGATATTACAAAGAGTTTGCCGGAGATCGATCTTCCTGAAGTGATCCGTTATGCGCGCGAAAAGGACGTGCGGCTGCGGCTCTGGCTGCACTGGGCTGGCGCCAAAGCGCACATGAAAACAGCCTTCCCGCTTTATGAGAAATGGGGCGTCGAAGGAGTGATGATCGATTTCGTGGAGCGCGACGATCAGGAAATGGTCAATTTCATCCGTGAACTGGTTGCCCTGGCGGCGAAGCGTCATTTGACCGTAACGATTCACAACATCTGCAAACCGACCGGACTCGAGCGTACCTATCCAAACCTGCTGGCATACGAAGGGGCGCTCAACCTGGAATACAACAAGTGGGATCCGATCGGCAGCGCGCCGGAACACGAGATACTGGCGGCATTTGTTCGCGGGATTGCCGGAACAGTGGATTATCACCACGGCTCCTTCCGGCATGTTACTCAAGAAGAATACAAATGCCGTAACATAGCGCCGGTTACGATCGGAACCCGCGCGCGCCAGATCGCGCGTTATATAGTTTACGAAGATTATCTCCCCATGATGGCGGATTATCCGGAGGCGTACAGGGATCAGCCGGGGCTTTCGCTGCTGGTTCGAATGCCGACCTTCTGGGATGAAACGCGGGCGCTGAATGGCGAAGTTGGTAAATACCTGACCATAGCCCGCCGCAAAGGCGATGAGTGGTATGTGGGCAGCATGACGGATGGCGATGGGCGTGAATTATCCATTCCCCTGTCATTTCTGGGAAACGGCGGGTTCATTGCGGAGATATACACGGACGACTGCGATCAACCGGATAAACCAGCAATCCTGTTGATGCAAACGATGGAAGTTACCGCCAAAGACGCTATTAATGCAATCCTTGCCCCCGCCGGGGGGCATATCATCCATCTGAAACCTGCGATCTATTGAGCCAGAAATATCCGGAGAGAACGATACAAACCGATTCTTGATAAAATATAAACAACTTAGTTATTGATGCCGTTGAGTTGCGTAAGGGGGGAAAAGAAAATCGGGAAAATCACCGAGTTTGACCCCCAATACTCTATTTTATCATATTATACTTGACAAGATTAACTTATAATTTTAGACACTTAACTTAAGCGTTTAGAGTTATATGTTTAGGCGAGACGTTAATGCAATTTCAATCGAAAGAACATATTCATCGGGCTCTATCCCTCCTTGGTCAGCTTCTTGATGCTGCAAGAGGGAATCCAATTTCACTGTTGGTGTGCGGAGGGGCTTCGCTCATTTTACTCGGACAAGTTACGAGAACAACTGAGGACATCGACGTACTGACCTATTTTGAGAATGAACCTGTTGATCAGTTTCATCTTAAAAGACATACAGATTTTCCACAAGAAATCAAAAGGTTGATGGGAAGAGTTGCTGCTGATATGGATATAAATGAGAAATGGCTGAATCTGGGACCATCCAGTTTGGTTCAGATAGGCCTTCCGGATGGACTTCTGACTCGCATTCATTCCAAGAGATATGGTAAATCGCTCACTGCTTTGTACCTTGACCGATTGGATCAAATACACTTAAAACTTTATGCATCCCTCTCCGGCGATGAAAGGCATATACAAGATCTTATCATCCTGAAACCCACAGATAAAGAATTATTGCAGGCTAAAAAATGGATTGAGACGGTCATGTTGGACGCTGTTCTTCCGTCGGATTTGGAAGATATGATAAGGAAAATGGGTTATGGACATATCATTTAAAACATGTACAAATGATTTTCGAGAAACGCTCCTTGACTTTATTTGGAAGCAGTGGCGTGAACTCGGCGTTTCAGGGGCGGCTTCATCGGGTTTGCCATGGTTCATAGATCCCGAACCGCTCATCCTGTTCAGTCTTGATATCGCCCGATACGACGCCAGGGTATTTGACGAAATACTGGATTGGCTGATAAAGAATGGCAATTGGATCAATGCTCAACGTCTTGTTTCCCTTCACAAATTCGATCGCATGGGAGATCAACCTCTCTTGAAGGCAGTCGCCAAAACCATCAGAAAGCGCAATAAAAGCGCTTTTCGATGGAAGTATATTGAAAAATTTCAGTGTCAAAACAGCGCCCTCCCTGCGCCTCTCTTCATAATTCAGGGGAACTCCTGGCGCTCGGGAACATCAATGGATGATATTTTCCTGGAATATGGTTTCCAGAGAAGTCCGGTAATGACTCGGGGTATGTCTCTGGAACCGCCCATGAGAAATCCTCGATGCATAGCATTAATGATACGGGCGCTTTTGGGAGTAAACGTGCGGGCGGATGTTGTGACTTATCTGTCGGTACATGGAGAAGGGCATCCAAGCCACATTGCGCGAGCGCTGGGTTTCTCACAAAAACAAGTTCAAGACACTCTACTGGAGATGGCGCAATCAACGCTGGTCAGCGTACGAAAAATCGGTCATCGAAAAGATTACCGACTGGATACTGAAAGGTGGAATCCCTTCCTATATGGCAAGCGATCCACTCCGCCGGAATGGGTCGATTGGCGCTCCCTCTTGCGAGGATTGAACGAGCTCTGGAAGGGAATCAGCAAACCCCACGAGAAACCTGTCAATAAATATATAGCATCTTCTATAGCGCGAGAAGCTATGCGGCGCGCCCGCTCCGATCTTTCAAACAGCTGTATTGGCGTGAATATTGAGGATGATCAACCATATAAAGCGGAAGAATATCTCGACATCTTCATACGTGACATGAGAAGGATCAAAGACAAACTCTTGAGCTAAGGTTCGCTCTTCTTATATTTCCTCTCGAAAAGCGAATAGACAACCGGGATGATGATCAGGGTGATGAGAGAGGCGCTGATAAGTCCTCCGATGACCGCCCTTGCCATGGGCGCCTGGGCTTCCCCTCCCTCTCCCAACCCGATCGCCAAAGGCGTCAATCCAAGCATCGTTGTGCAGGCTGTCATCAGGATGGGGCGCAAGCGGTGGCGTCCAGCCTCCTCGATCGCCTGCATCAAAGGCAATCCTTCCTGGCGGCGAAGCATGTTTGTGTGATCCACAAGAAGAATGGCGTTATTTACCACGATTCCCCCCAGCATGATGCACCCGATAAAGGATTGAATGTTAAAGGTGGTATTGGTAAGGAAAAGCATAAGAATGACTCCAATGGAAGCCATAGGAACGGAGAACATGACAACAAAGGGATCACGAAGCGATTCGAACTGGCAAGCCATCACCATGTAAACAAGGATAATGGCGAGAATAAAGCTCATGATCAGTTCCCGGAACGCCTTTTGCTGTTCCTCGTAATCCCCGGCGATAATAATGCTGAAATCGCGCGGGCGCGGAAGGCTTTGAAGTTGCTTCTGAATATCCTTCACAATGGACTCCATGTCGCGTCCACTGATGTTTGCGGATACGGTAATGATGCGTTCCTGATCCTTGCGTTCGATGCGAACGGGACCTTTTCTGGGTTTCACATCCACCACGTTGCGAAGGACAACCGGCTCACCTGCGCTGTTCACGATGATAAGATCCAGGATATCCTTCATTTCCGTTTCCTCGGCATCCTGAAGTTTAACGAGGATTCTGAATTCGTCTCCGCCTTCGCGGAAATCGCCTGCGCGGGTTCCGGATAGAACGGTTTGAAGGGAATTGGCGATTTCAGAAACCGTGAGTTTCATATCCGCAGCCTTCTGCCGATCGATAACAATCAATTCCTCGGGATTACCCGAATCGCGGCTGATGCGGGCGTCTGTTACGCCTTCCACGCTTTCGGCGATCCGTTTCACCTTCTGGGCGAGTTCGTCGGCTGTTTGCAGGTCATAGCCACGGATTTCGATCTCCAGGCGATCCGAATCACCGGTCCCCATGCGAAGGAGGAAGAGTCCCTGTCCTGCCCGTGTGCGAATCGTCATGCCGGGCATATTGCTTAATTTTTTTCGAAGATCGTTGGCAATATCCTCACTGGAGCGGGTTCTTTCCTTCTGCGGAACCAGGGAAATCCGCATATCGCCCCTGTGGGATGAGATCCCCCCCCAACCATATCCTCCAACGGATACAGTCGTGGTTTTTATCTCGGGAACTTCCCTTTTGACGATTTCCTCGATTTTCCTGAATCTTTCATCCACGACTTCCACTCTTGTTCCCACTTCCATTTCCGCGGTGATGCGAACCTCTCCTTCATCAGCTGCGGGCATCAGCTCGCGTCCGATCAGGGAAAATAGAAACAAACTGCCGATGAGAATAAGAATAAGGAAAACCACTACCAGGAGTCTGTGTGAGAGGACGAAATGAAGGAGGTTCCGATAAGACAATTCCATAGCGTGAAAGATATCGCCCGTGCCATGATACAATTTCTGGGAAAGGGTTTTTCTTTCACTGGTACGCGACATCTTTTTGGGAAAGGTCTTTGCTGCAAGCATGGGAACAAGGGTCAGGGCGGAAATGAGGGAGCACAAGAGGGAAAAACTCACAACGAGGGAGAGTTGTTTGAACATGACGCCCGCCATACCCCTCATGAAGACCAGGGGGAGAAACACCACGACAGTCGTCAGGGTGCTGGCAATGATGGCTGAAGTTACTTCCGCGCTTCCTTTCATGGCAGATTCTTCCCTTTCCCTTCCCTCCTCCCGATAGCGGTAGATATTTTCGAGAACCACGATGGCGTTATCAACAAGCATCCCGACTCCCAGTGCAAGCCCTCCGAGGGTCATGATATTCAGTGTAAATCCCCCGAAATAGATCAGGGCAAATGTGGCAATCATGGATACGGGTATGACTGTGGCTATGATGCCGGTGCTGCGAAGGCTTCGAAGAAAAAACATGAGAACCAGAACGGCGAGAAGTCCGCCAAAGATAGCAGAGTTTCCCAGATTATTTATGGAACGCTTGATATAATCCGAGGTATCCATGATGGGTATTATTTTGATTTGTGGAATATCCCTGTTAATGTTTTCAATTTCATCAAGGACTCTCCGAGCCACTTCAACGGTATTTTTCCCGGATTGTTTATTCACGGCAAGTCGAATACCGGGTATTCCATTCACCCGGATGAAACGCGTAACTCTTTCCCATGAATCTTCTACATTTGCGATCTCGCTGAGTTTCACCGGGACGCCTTCCCGAACAGTTATCACGGTGTTGCGAAGCTGGTCAAGATCGGTATATTCCCCTGGTGTTCTCACCATGATATTGTAATTCCCGCGGTAAAGGGCGCCGGCGGGAACATTGACGTTTCCCTCCCTGATGCGGGAAAGAATCTGATTGATGGGAATCTCGAGTGCTTTGATCTTGTCAGGGTAAAGGTCCACGTGAATTTCACGGGACAAACCTCCCCAGACATCGAGGGCTGCCACCCCGGGCACGCGTTCGATCCTGTATTTCACCTGGTGTTCGATAAGATGCAGCATCTGGACGGGATCCATATTGCTGGATGCGCCGAGCATCAGGATGGGAAAGCTCGCGAGATCGAATTTCCAGAGAGAGGGTCTGTCAGCATCATCGGGCAGCCTCCCTATGACGCGATCCAAGCGGTCTCGAACATCGGCGGAAGCGGCGTCCAGATCGGTTCCCCAATTGAAAGAGAGGCGGACGCGGCTCGATCCTTCGGCCGAGCTGGAAGTTACCTCCTCCACTCCCGGAACGGCGCTCATGGCTTCCTCGATGGGGCGCGTGATGAGTTGCTCGATTTCCTCGGGGCTTGCATTCTCATACGAGGTGGAGACGCTCAGAGATGGATAGGTGATATCGGGCATCAGATCGATGGGAAGGCGATACAGAGACACGCCTCCCAGAATGATGACGATCAGCGTTACCATAATGGTAAATATGGGACGATGAATGGAGAAATGGGCAATACTCATTATCGCGCTCCTGTTGATGGGGCAGCCTTTCCGGCGTCAGATCCGGTTTCATTGTTCGGGGATGGAGATTTTGGAAAAGCCTGTTCAGAAATGATAACAGGGGAACCATTCTCCAGGAGATGCATTCCCATTGTTACCACAGAACCGGAAAGCGGGGGCTTCAGGATTTCAGCCCATACATTATCGACAATGCCAGTAGTAACAGGTATAAATTGCGCATTTTTTTCCGCCGGATCGACAAGAAATACGCCCTTGTCTTCATGATACCGTATTACTGCTGAAATGGGCACGGTTTGCGCATCCTGCTTACGCGCGAATTCGATCCTGGCGCGAACAAACATGCCGGGTCTGAGTTTGAAATCCGGATTGGGGATTTCGATTTCCACGCGCGCCTGGCGCGAGGTTTCCTTCAATAAAGGGGCGATACGAATGATCTTTCCCGTAAATTTCTCTTCGGGAAAGGCATCGGTTGTAAGTTCGGCTCCCTGACCGATCGTGATATTCGAGTAATCGCGTTCGATGACATGAATGACGGCTTTCATGGGAGCGATATCCAGAACCGAGACAATCGGGGTATTGGGAGCGATCAGGGCGCCTTCATCGACAAAGCGTTCCCCGATGACCCTGCTGTTTTGATCTTTTTCCTCCCAGGAAGTAAAGATTTTAGTATAGGACAGACGAATCCGGGTAGCCTTCAGGGCTGCTTCCTCCTGCATGACCTTTGCCTGCGCCACTTTGAACTTTGCCTCCTGCAACTGATAATCGGTCTGCGCGCGGTCGAGGTCTGAATCGGAGGCGGCGTTTTTCTGGCGAAGTTCCTTCATTCTTTCATATTCCCGTTTTGCCACGCCGATGACGCTGCGCGTCTCTTCCATAGTGGCTTTTGCCACATCGAGTCTCGCCTGGGCTTCTTCAACCTGTTGGACGTATTCGTCATCCTCCAGAAGGGCGATCAATTTGTTGTTTTCCACGAGGTCGCCGATCTGGACCTCGAGTTTCTTCAGGCGTCCGGAGATTTTAGAGGCGACATTGAATTGCGAATCCGGCAATAATGAACCGGTAAAAAGGCCTATATCCCGCATCTCTCTTTTTTCAACAGGAGCGATCTCAACGGCAACGGCGACATTGTTTCTTGGAGCGGTATAGCCCTGTTGCGGATGCGTGATTTTATCGTATATTTTCCACCCGAGAATTCCCAGGGGGATCAATACAATGACAATCCAGATAAATTTTTTCATATAATTTGCCTTCCCTATTGGTTCCCCGCATCGACGCCGCGGCGCAGGAGAAGAGTCCCCTCGCTGTAATAAAGGGCGGATAACGACTGTATGTATCGCACGCGCGCGGTCAATTCATCCAGCTGAGCCTGGATAAAATCGCGTTCAATCCGAAGCACATCCAGGTTTGTGGAAAGACCTACGCGGAACCTGCTTTTTTCAATCCGCAATTCCTCTTCACGGCTTTCCACCACCTTCCCGGTGGCGGGAATTCTCTGGGCTTGCCGCTGCGCCTCGATGACGGCGCGGCGAACTTCCGCCTCGATCAGCTGCGCCAGGTTGCTGATCGCAGCCCTTGCCCGTTCCTCTTCCAGCTTAGCCCTTTCATGGCGAGCTTTTTCCGCGCGATTTGCCGGGGATAATTCAAAATTCAAGCCCACTTCGTAATTGTCAAAATCAGAATCATCCAGATAACGAGCGGCATCGCTGGAGGAATCGCCCGAGCTCAACCTGCCATAGGAGGCAAATGCGTCCAGCTTCGGAAGAAGTCCGTTTCTGGCGCGCACAACCTCGAGTTTCTTATTCACCTGATCGAGCCGAACCTGGGAAAGTTCAGGTCTGTAAAGATCCGTTAATCGTGCGCTGACTGCGGGATTGATCTGAACAATTTCAACTTCAGGTGGATCAGCCGTATCAAATACAATGGACCATTGATCTTCATGTTTTGGATCGAAAAGGCGAATCAGGTCGATTGTCTTAGCCCGAACATCCGCCTGGGCATCCACGAGGTCCGCCTGGCGGGAGGCGAGTTCCGCTTCAGCGTAAACGCGGGCATCCGGAGAAAGCTTGCCCACCAGGATAAAATCGTTGTTCAATTGAAGCTGTTCCTCTGCAAGTTTGACGGAGAATTCCCGAATCTTCACCTTTTCTTTTGCAAGAACCAGATCCCAGTAAGCCAATTCAACTTTGAGAACAAGTTCCAGCAAGAAACCATCCAGCTCATAGGAACTGATTTTTTCCGAGTTCCTGGCTTGAACGATGGAAATGAGATTGACATCCGAGCTGGCGCCGCGCAAAAGCGCCTGGTTGACTCCCACAGACCATGAACCCGTATAATTCCAATCCGGCTCTTCGGTTCGATCGCGGGTAAATCCCCCGGCAAGAAAAACATCGGCGCCGGAGGGGAAATACTGGACGATCCTGCCATCTATGCCCATATTACGCGAAAGAATGCGATCCTGGGCTTCATTGACAGGAACTTTGCTCCTTCCCATGGAAGCCGTAGCCATGAGGAGGGGATCGAATTGAGCGGCTAATTCCGGCGCCCGTGTGGCGGCGATCCGGGGATTGAAACGTTCCACCATCAGAGACCTGTTCCTGGAAAGCGTGGTGAGAATAGCGCCATCGCGGGAGATGGTCATGCTTGTGGGTTGATCCGCGGGAAGATCGAGGCGCGTTTCCTTCGCTTTTCTTTCCGCGATTTTCCGCCCCTCTTCCAGGGAGATCGACCTTTCATACTCATCGGGCGGCATGGGAACATGATAAAAACAGGATGTTGCAAGGATAGATAACGCAATAATAACCGGCAGTTTTCCGATATTAATCAAAACATTTCCCTTTCATGATTTCTGAAATTATATAAACGGATATTCATAACAGATGTCATGTTACCTCTTCAACAGGAATTTGAAAGGCTTTAATGCCTTCCTGGGGAAATTCTTCACGCAAGGAACGTATGTCCTTGAGCGCGCCCGAGGCTTGGTTTTCCTCAACAACGCAAAAAATGACGTTATTCGCTATAGGCCAGATATTGGTCATCAAATGGGGACCGCTTGCCGTTCCTTTCCCAAGCGTCTTTGTCCATTTCGTATAAGCCTTGACCTCATTCTTATCCAGAACTTCCATCACTTCCTCGTCAATGGCTTCGTTGTACGCAATGATCACTGCTTTCATGATATTTCACCTTTTTTTCAAAGAAAATCATTTTTGCTTAAAACGATATTCAAAGATCGTATAAACAGTAGGAACCAGAATCAGGGTCACCAGAGTGGAAACGAGGAGACCGCCGAAAATCGTCAATCCCAGGGGATTCCACACCTCGGACCCCTGCCCTTTCCCGAAAGCCATGGGGATCAGGGCAAATATGGTGGTAAACGCCGTCATCAGCACGGGTCTGAGCCGCGTCTTGCACGCCTGCTGAACGGCGGGGAAGAGATCCAGCCCCCTCGCCCTCAAGATGTTGATGTAATCGACAAGCACGATCGCATTGTTGACCACAACTCCAATAAGGAGCAATACCCCGATAAAGGCAATGATGCTGATATGATGTCCGAAAAGGAGAAGGAACCAGATGGTACCTGTAAAGACAAAAGGCACGGAAAACATGACCACAAATGGATCGACCAGGGATTCGAACTGGGACGCCATCACCATATAAACAAGAACAATTCCAACAATGATGGATAGCGTGAGCCAGAAAAAGGATTCCCGCTGCTCCGTGGTCTGTCCTGACATGATCACCTCCACGCCGCTTGG
>JAFGFK010000110.1 GCA_016931135.1 Candidatus Sumerlaeota bacterium
GCCGGGGCAAAAGGAACCTTCTATTCATTCGGAAAAGGTCCTGATCCGGAAGGTAAATTATGGGACCCCTATTTTGATGATCCCGTCTTTCTTGAAAAGTTCGGGAATTTCCTCAAAGCCATGGCTTTGCGCTACGATGGGAATCCTGATATCGCCTTTATCGATATTGGAAGCTACGGCCTCTGGGGGGAAGGCCACACCCACATGAGCAGCCAGGTTCCTAAAGATCGAGAATATCCCATTATATGCAAACATATCGATCTTCATCTCAAGTATTTCAGGAAAACGCTCCTTTGCGCGAATGATGATTTTGCCGGGCATGATACGCCCGGAGCCCGATTTCCCATCACCGATTACGCCCTTTCCAAAGGACTCACCCTTCGCGATGACAGCATCATGGTACAGCCGCCCCCGCGTTCCTGGTATCATGCCGAAATGGCGCAGGCATTCTGGCCCTCTTATCCGGTGGTTCTGGAACACGAGCACTTCGGCGGCTCCAAAGAGCGCGGCGCATGGGGCGATGGTTCCCTTCTTTTGAAAGCCGTGGAGGATTACCACGCCTCGCATCTCTCCATCCACTGGTGGCCCCATGAATTCCTGAAGGAAAACCGCGCCATAATAGACAAAATCAATCTCAGAATGGGTTATCGCATTCAGCTTAGACAAATCGATCTTCCCAAATCCGTAAGGATGGGGGAGTTTTTCAATGTGGAAACGCGCTGGGCGAATGCTGGGGTGGCGCCCTGTTATTCCGGAGGTTTTTTCGCCCTTACCCTGAAAAACGCGCAAGGCGGAATCGTGTCCGTTTTGACGGATGAAAGTTTTGACATGAGGGAATTACAGGTGGGCTCCCCGGGAAACGCCCCTGTGAAAATCCTGCAATCGAAATTCCGTATCGGACTCCATGGACCAACTACAAAACCCGGTTCCTGCGATGTTTATATTTCCGTGGGAAGGCGCGATGGCGCCCCCCAAATCGCGCTCCCGCTTCCTGATGATGATGGACAAAGACGATATCGGATCGGCAAATTGAATATCAAACCGTAAATATTTCATAACAAGGAAAAGGAATCAGATATGTTGAAAAAAAACTTGATCTCACGGTTTATTGTAATCTCTGTAATCATGGCAGCGGTAGCGGTTGCTCAAAATCCCGCCCTCCCTCCATTTCCCGGGGATAATCCGGGCAATGCTCATGCAGCCGCCATAGGCAAAACTCTCACCCTCTCCAATGACGCCCTTGAACTATGCTGGAGTATTTCAGATAATGGACTTTTTCTGAAATCCATAACAGATAATTTCTCCGGAAAGATCATTCCTATTGATAAACCCGCCTTTGAAATCATCCTGGGAGGCGATCCGGCGGAATCCGTAAAAAACCTCCAAATCGTTCAGAAACCGCGCATAAACGATCTTGCCCCCATCTCTTCATCAGTAATTTATTCCTCTCGAATGGGCGGCTATTCCATTCAGGCTTCCTTTTTGAATCCCAAAAGCGGTTTGAAAATACTCTGGGAGGCAGCGCTCAGGAATGAATCGAATTATATTCGTCAGAAACTATCGCTTCTCTCTTCCGATAAGGAAATTCCTGTTAAAGAAGTCGTTCTTCTCGATATCCCCCTGGATGCCGATAAATTTGGCGAGGTTCAGGGTTCTCCTGTTGTAGCCGATGACCTCTTCTTTGCCATCGAACACCCCCTTGCCTTGAATGACGTCGAGGGAAAAAATATCAAATGCCGCCTTAAAACTTCCACCGCGGTTTCCGTCGATTCTTCATCATCCCTTGAAGTTTCATCCGTCATCGGCGTTGCTCCAAAGGGGCAACTGCGCCGCGCCTTCCTTTATTACCTCGAACGGGAGAGAGCCCATCCCTACAGGCATTTCATCCATTATAACAGCTGGTTTCATCTGAACATCGGACGCCCGGATAACCGGATGACTCGCGAAGAGGCGGTTTCAGCAATAGCGAATATTGGAGAAGAATTGACAGGAAAAAGAAAAGTCGTTCTCGATTCCTTCGTAATGGATGACGGTTGGGATGATTTCAATTCCCTCTGGGGTTTTCACGATGGCTTCCCCAATGGTTTTACCGAGATTGCTGATAAGGCGCGCCAGTTTCATTCTTCCGTTGGCGTCTGGATGTCACCCTGGGGCGGTTATGGGAAACCTAAAGAAAAGCGCATCGCATTTGGGAAAAAAGCCGGGTATGAAACCAATGATCGCGGCTTTTCCATGGGAGGGGCAAAGTATTTCGCCGCATTTCGCGATACATGCCTTTCCATGATCGAAAAATACGGCGCCAATTATTTCAAGTTCGATGGCATGGGCTCGGGAAGCAACGCCGCTGGCACAGCAGATGAACTATCCGCGGATATTGCTGCGATCCTGCGACTGAGCCTGATCCTGCACGATAAAAAACCCGATCTTTTCATCAACGCGACTACCGGAACCTGGCCCTCTCCCTTCTGGACATTTTATGCGGATTCCATCTGGCGCCAGGGTTCCGATACCGGTTTCGCAGGCGTTGGAAACACCCGGGAACAGTGGATTACTTACCGGGATAAAAACGCCTTTGAAAACATCGTTTTTCGGGCGCCGCTTTATCCCCTCAATTCCCTGATGTATCACGGCATTGTGATAGGGGAGCGGTCACATCCGGCGAAAATGGTCATCGAGGAAAACTCTATACGAAATGAAATCAGGTCCCTCTTCGGAAGCGGAACCGGACTTCAGGAACTCTACATCTCCCCCCATCTTTTGACAGAAAAAATGTGGAATGATCTTGCCGATTCCGCCAAATGGTTTCGCGATAACCATGCTGTTCTGGTCGATACCCACTGGATCGGCGGGAATCCCGGCAAACTGGAAATATATGGATGGGCTGCATGGTCGCCCGGGAAAGGAACCATAACCCTGAGAAATCCCGATGAAAAAGAAGCAGGATTCACCCTGGATATCATAAAGGCGCTGGAACTTCCACCCGGTTACTCCTCCTCATTTACCTTGAAAACGCCCTATCCGGATCAAAGAATCAAGGAATTGAAAATAAAATTCGGCGAACCGCAGGAAATTATTTTACAACCGTTCGAAGTGTTGGTTTTTGACTTGAAAGGCGCTGAATAGGGTTTTCTCTCTTTATACAAAGAGGAATATGATAATGGAAATGTTTTTTGCAGGGATATTTATCGGTAGTTTCCTGTTTCTTTTATCTATGGCCATTGAGATCCTTGTCGGTCTTGTTCTACCAGGGAAAAAGGGTTATTTGAAAATCGTCAAGCAAGGCGTAGCTCAAGGAAGCAGCGAGGAAAAGGAACGACGGAAGTTTGCCGATCGGCTGCATAGACTCGGTTTCCGGATCGCGAAAAACGAAAATAATCGCATTGAAGCAAAACGCCCACGTTCTTCTAAACTCACACAGTATCCCAATGCGTGCCCATACTCTTTTTTACCTTTGAATACGGATATCAGGTTTGAGGAAGTCAAATCGGATGTTTTTATCAACCTTTCTCTCAAAATGAATACCTTTGTTTATCGCGATACCGGGGAATCGGAATATCTGAACGCTTTTTCCGATTATATCCTGAGCGACGACTTCGAGCGGATGGAACCTTTGAAAGTTGGCAGGGTTAGCAATACTTATAATACGATCATGATTCTTGGGTTGATCAGCCTGGGTATTGCAGTTTCATTTTATTATTCCCTTTTTCCCCCGGAACCGCTTTGCTACAGTCTCCTTCTCCACAGCTTGGGATGGGCGCACATCCTGGCATCCCTTTTTTCCTACGCTTGCGCTAGTGGCGCCAAACTTTATCCTGGAGAGTTGAGAAAATCCGTTCTGGGATTTCTTGCCCCTCTCTTCACCCTTCTATCCTTGTTATTTCTCGGGCATGTTCTCCATTATCATTATGAGGAAACAAAAACCGCAACATTGATTGGTTATATCCTTGGAGGTCTTTTTATTGGACCATTTTATAAAAGGATCGCTTCTCTCTTTGGCGTTCTTGAAAGAATGCAGATGAAATACTATCAAAGAGAAAAAGTCGAATCGATTCCTGAAAAATCCATAGAAACAGAATATATTGGCGATGAAACATTGATAATTCATATCCCCTTGAATAGAAACAAAGGTACTGCAGTCTTTCTGGCGGTTTGGCTTATAGGATGGGTCATCGGGGAATTGGCTGCGGGAATTGTCTTGTTGGGGTATCTGGTATCGTTAATCCTTCATGGGCCATTGCCATCTATTGCCATTCTCTTCCTGCTTGTATGGCTCACCGGTTGGAGCGTAGGGGGATATTTTGCCATTTACGCATTCCTGTGGAACATTTCCGCAAAAGAGATTTTATATATTGTACCTCAGGTTTTAACAATTGAGAAAAGAATCGCATGGCGAAAGAAAATAGAATCCTATAACGCCGAATTTATAAGAAACTTCAGAAAGGATTCCAACCGGAAAGGAATGCGTTTCCAGAATATTACGCCTGAATGTTTCGCATTTGAATATGGAGAAAAAACCGTTCGATTCGGTAAGGGCGTTTCAGGCGCTGAAGCTGATCAAGTGGTGAAAAAGGTATTGTCTTTTCTCCCCAGTTTGGGAAACCATGGTTCTGAAAAAAGTTGATGATAATACATGAGTAGAAAAACCAAGAGCGATAAAAAATCTTCTCGCATCCCTCA
>JAFGFK010000111.1 GCA_016931135.1 Candidatus Sumerlaeota bacterium
AAAGAGAGACATTTTGTCCGTTTTTCGTTCATTTCTTCTGTTTTGCATGATATTCTTTCTCAAAATCTTTCATTCGCCAATCTTCATTCGGGAAACTATCGACATAATGGCACATTTCGCATAATCGCGACACAATGCGTTTCCCGATGTGTTGTTGCAGCTGTTCCATATCCATTTTATTGGTTGTTACGATAACAGGGAGATTGCTTTCATAGCGGCGATTGATGAGGGTATAGAGCCTGTCGCTTGCCCATTCGGTCGGATTTTCCGCTCCCAGGTCATCCAAAACGAGGAGATCGGCTTTGCTGACCTTGTCAATCATGTCCATTTCATCATAGGAGGTATCTCCGCCATAGGAATCGCGTAGTCTGGCGAAGAAATCCACCACATTACAAAAATAACCAGCGTAACCTTTTTCAATAATGGATTTCAGGATGCCGACAGCGAGATGAGTTTTGCCGCAGCCCGGAACGCCAATGTAGAGCAGTCCTTTTTTTTCTTCCTGTTCCATGCGGGGTTTGAAGGTTTTGACATAGTCTTTTGCGAAATTCCGGAGTTCCCTTCTTTTTCTGTCAGAGCCTTTGAAGCTCTCTATGGTTTTATTTTTGTAACGTGAAGGTATGCCGGCGGCGGCTATGCGGCAGCGAAGGAGATAATTGGCATGGCACTCGCACGGTTCGATGCCTTTTTCCGTAAAGATGAAGCCAGCGCCTCCGCATTTTTCACACGCTTTTTTTGGTTTTTCGTCCTTTTCTTTTACCATCTGTTTTCTTTCCGGATATCAGCTGGCGCATCACCCATTTGAGGCTTTTGATTTCGAGACGTTTGGCTAATTCAAACGCCCTTTTCACATCAGGTAATTCAAAACGCTGTCTCAAAAGTCGCAGCTCGTCAAGTATGAAAAGATTCATTTTCAATCCAAGCGAGTTGAAATACAGATCGACGATCTCCTGGAGAACCTCATCATCTGCAGGTTCGGGAACCTTCTCATCCACGTAACGGAAGAAATCCTTTCCCGGGGGAAAGAGTTTTTCATACTTTTTCTTGATTTCCTGAGGAGCGATTGGAGAGGCAAGGGGAATAACGACGCGTATCAAGGCGCTTTCATCGGGATTATCGGGAATGAAACACGCCAGGATTTTCTTTTTCCTCATGCGTGAGAGACACTTTTCTACAGAGTCCGGCGCGATTCCCGTGCGGCGGGCAAGGTCCGACATCGAAATTTCCACAACGCCAGGATCAATATTGGCGGCGCAATCGAGTTCCGCGACCTTTTTAAAAACAGACCAGGCGTCTTTTCGAACTTTGGAGTTCAACCAATCGGGAAGACCGGAGAGTTCGAGCCACAAAGGGAATTCATGCCGCGCTTCATTCATAGTATAAACCACTAACGCCACTTTATCATTTCTTGTCGTGTCGAAGTCACGCTCCAGGCGTGACGAAGACAGATTCATTTTTCATTGTAAAGATCAATGCCGGAAATGACGCATGCCTGTGAAAACGAGAATCAATCCGTGTTCATCCGCAGCCTGGATGACCTCTTCATCACGTACGGAACCTCCGGGCTCGATAATGGCGCGTACGCCCGCCTTGGCCGCTGCATCGACGCTGTCCCTGAACGGGAAAAAGGCGTCGGACGCCATGTAGAGCCCCTGGAGGGATTTCAGCGCCTTTTTGACTCCCAGCTCCGCTGCATCCACGCGGCTCATCTGACCTGCGCCGATTCCCGCCGCAGCGTTCTTTGTCGTATAAACGATGGCGTTGGATTTCACCCATTTCACGACCTTCCAGGCAAAAAGAAGGGCTTTGATGTCATTCGATACCGGCTGGGCTTTGGAAACGACCTTCAAATCTTTTTCCTTCACCTCGCCCAAATCGCGATCCTGTACCAGGGCGCCGCCCACTATGGATTTTACCAGCCATTCAGGCTTTTTGGGGGTGAACTCGCCTGATTCTAAAAGCCGGATATTCTTTTTTGCGGTAAGTATTTCAAGGGCTTCCGGGGTGAACGAGGGCGCAATCACGCATTCGATGAAGGTCTTGGAAATCTCTCCTGCGGTTCCCGCATCGCAGGGACGATTCAAACCTACAATGCCTCCGAATGCGGAAACCGGATCGCAATCGCGCGCCAGTTTATACGCTTCAACCTGCGAATCGGCAACCGCCAAGCCGCACGGATTGGCGTGTTTCAATATCACAGCGGCGGTTTCCTCGAAATCCCGGATGCAATCGAGCGCCGTATCCAGATCCGCAATGTTGTTATAAGAAAGAGGTTTGCCATGAAGCAGCCCCGAACGGGGAATGGAGGTCTCCTTTTCATCGGGGATTTTGTAATACGCGGCGTTTTGGTGTGGGTTTTCCCCGTAACGCAGATCGGAGATTTTATTCAGATGAAGCGTAAAACGCTCGGGGAAGAGGCGATCCTCCCCTTTCGGCTCTTTTGACCAGAGATAGGAAGATATTCTGGAGTCGTAATACGAGGTATGCTCGAATACCTTGCGGGCAAGTTGAACGCGCGTTTCACGGGTGAGGTTGCCTCCGGTTTTTCCAAGTTCCTCGATAACGACGTCGTACTGATCCGGGGAACAGAGAACCGCCACATCCTCGAAATTCTTGGCTGCGGCGCGGAGCATGGAGGGACCGCCGATGTCGATGTTTTCGATCGCCTCCGCGAACGTCGCCTCGGGATTGGACGACACTTTTTCAAAAGGGTAAAGATTGACAACGATCATATCAATGATGGGAAGGGAAAGTTTTTCGAGGATATCCATATCATCCGGGCGGTTTCTACGGGCGAGTATGCCGGAAAAAACGGCGGGATGCAGGGTTTTGACGCGACCATCGAGGATTTCCGGGAAGTCGGTCATATCAGAAACCGATTTGACGGCAAGCCCGGCTTTTTGCAGGGCTTTCATGGTGCCGCCGGTTGATACGAGTTCAACGCCGAGTTTGGCGAGTTCCTTTGCAAAATCGACCAGTCCGGTTTTATCCGAAACGCTCAATACCGCCCGCTGAATTTTTTTTGTCATGTCCATCACCTCATTTTTAGACTCGAATGATTATTTAAAAAAAAGACGTATTTTAAAATGAAGAAATCGAGGGAATAGTCAACTAAAAGATGAATATGACTTTTCGCCGGAAGCGCGCACATCAGTTTTCCGAGTGAGTGGTTGGGCTATGGAGTCAATCCCTGTAAAAATCCATCAAATCAGGTTGCGGGGGATCAGTTTTTTCAGATGGGAGATGTCGGGAGAAATAAAATAAGGTTTACCTGCCGTCTTCA
This sequence comes from Candidatus Sumerlaeota bacterium, assembly GCA_016931135.1. Lineage (GTDB taxonomy): Bacteria > Sumerlaeota > Sumerlaeia > MWCT01 > MWCT01 > JAFGFK01. Next base: position 3,284 of record JAFGFK010000111.1, read on the forward strand.
AGGCGCTGGCAATATCTTTCAATCCATTTCCCGTGATGATGGCGGCGATACGGGAATCTTTGTTCACCAGCCTCTCCGCTTTTGCCCTGATAATTCCAGCAAGTCCTGTTACTCCTGCGGGTTCGCCGAAAATGCCATAACTATTCCCCAGGATTTTCATGGCGGAAAGAATCTCTTCATCCGTAACAGTGATATAAAATCCGCCTGATTCCTTCACAGCGTTCACTGCTTTTATCCAATTACGCGGCGCGCCAACGGCAATGCTGTCTGCGATCGTGCGTGGGGTTTCGGGTTTCATGGATTTGCCGGATTTCCAAGCCTTTGAAACAGGGGCGGCGCCTTTCGCCTGAACGCCGATGAGGCGCGGGAGTTTTTCGATAAATCCCATGGTTCGCATTTCCACGAAACCTTTCCAGACTCCGGAAATGGAGCATCCATCTCCCACCGCCACAGACACAAAATCAGGAACTACCCAGTTGAGTTGTTCGCATATCTCCAGGCTAACGGTCTTCTTTCCCTCGACCAGCCAGGGATTGACTCCGGAGTTGCGATTGTAGAAGCCAAATTCGCGCGCGCAAAACATGCTCAAACGAAAGGCGTCTTCATAGGATCCCTTCACGACAAAGACCTTTGCGCCGAAGATGAGGAGTTGCGCGATTTTCGCCTGGGGCGCCTTTTCCGGAACGAATATAAAGGCGGGCAGCCCTCCTGCCGCCGCAGCGCCGGCGAGTGACGACGCCGCGTTGCCAGTTGAGGCGCAGGTGACGCCGCGAGCCTTTTCCGCCAATGCGCGCGCGACGCCAACGGAACTGGCGCGGTCTTTGAGCGATGCGGTGGGATTGACGCCGTCATCCTTGATCCAGAGTTTTTCGATCCCAATCTTTTTTGCCAGGATTTTCGCATCGTAAAGAGGAGTACCGCCCGTGCAAAGGATGGGAATCTTCAGCGGATCAGGCGCTGGAACAAGCGGGAGATAACGCCAGTGCGATCTGTCCGGATTGGCTGAAAGGTTTTGTTTTGTCAGAACTTTTGCCGCCTGTTCATAATCGTATTGCGCATCGAGAATACCTTCCTCACCGCATATCGGGCAGGTCAAAAGACCTTTTTTCTCCGGGAATTCCCTTCCGCAGATCACGCATTTGAGCCCTGTCACGAAATAGAAGGACGGCTTGGAAGACTTGATCGAAATATCCAGGCGCTTCGGGGACGCCCCCATCAGTTTCGTCATTTTGACCGCCCTCTCCCAAAGAGATTCGTTGGCCGTCATGATGATACCATTATAGTAGCTGTGGTTTATCGGATCAATCGAGAGAGGGTTTCCGAATGCATCGGTAAATAAAACCTTTTCCGCTTCGGCGAAGGGAAGGGTGGCTGCAATATCCCATACATTGTATTTTCCGCCGCCGAGGGATTGCGGCAAGGCATAAAAAAGATCGAATTTTCCCAGAAGAACTCCCAGAGCCTTGACAGGGATCGATTCCGCATAAGTGACCCGGGATGCGCCGAGTTTTTTGATCGCCTCCTGGAGGTACTCATTCGCTTTTCGATTGGCGGATGCGACAATATGAATGCCGGATTTCTTTTCTTTTCGAGGAAGCGGATGGAAAGCCGCTTTTGCGGAAGGCTCGGAAACCGCAGCGCCGGTCCATTGGCGTATCGGGCAGTTCATGACCCCCAGAATCGCCTTGTCATTATGAACAAGCGCCACGGATGAGCCGAAGTTGCCGGATTTCCTGTTATACCCTAGAGAACCGCATATCGGGTCCACGCACCAGTAATATTCCTTTTTCAGTTCCAATTCATCAAAGGATTCCTCCCCTGCAAATCCCCAGGTTTCATTAATCCCGTAAAGAGACGTAAGGTAGGTTCGGGAGAGAAAGTCGCATTTTTTATCCACTTCGAGTTTGATGGCAGCGGCTTTGTCCTGTTCGTTTTGATCCCACTGAATGGAATACTCGCGGTCATAATAATGGAGCATCACATGTTCGAGAATTTCTGCGGCTTTGAGCGCGTGAAAAAGCCTTGTATCTTTCCTGCACAGTAGCGTCATGTTATTGGTTATTTTCATTTTCCATCCTTCAGAAGAGGTTGTAATCGAGGAGTTTTTTATGGAGGGTGTTGCGATGAATTCCGAGGACTTTCGCCGCCTGAACCTGGTTGCCTTCGCAATCCTTCAAGACCCTGAGGATATACTGTTTTTCGACATCTTCAAGGGGCGGATGGGAGGAAGGGGAAAACGGGGTTCCGGTTTCCACTTCGGGGATTTCCAGCGCCAGGCGTTCCGGTTGAATAACCTTTCCGGGGCAGAGTATGACCGCCCTTTCCAGGGTATTCATCAATTCCCGCACATTCCCGGGCCAGGGATATTTTTCCAGTTTGATCAGGGCTTCATCAGAGAAACTCAGCGCCTTTTTCTTCAGTTTTTGGGAGTAAAACCTGAGATAATGTTCCGCAATGAGGCGGATATCGCCCGCCCGTTCGCGCAGGGGCTGAATGGCGAGGCTGACCACGGAGAGGCGATAAAACAGGTCTTCCCTGAATCTGCCATCCTTTACCATTTTCCTGAGGTCCATGTTCGTTGCGGCCACGATGCGGACATCGACGCGAACCGAACTTTTGCCCCCTATCCTGTAAAAATTTTTCTCCTGAAGGAAGCGGAGCAGCTTAGGTTGGAGGGATAGTTTCAGATCGCCCACTTCATCCAGAAACAGGGTTCCTCCATGCGCCAGTTCGATCTTTCCCCTTTGCAGGCTGATCGCGCCCGTGAATGCGCCTTTTTCATGCCCGAATAGTTCGCTTTCAAACAGGGTTTCCGGTATGGCGGTGCAATTGACCACAATAAAGGGATAGTCCTTGCGGGGTCCCTCCTGATGCAGCGCCCGGGCAACCAGTTCCTTGCCGGTGCCCGTTTCCCCCATGATTAGAACCGAGGCGTCGAACTCGGCAAGACGAATCACTTCCTTTCTCAAATCCTGGATCGAAGGGGAATTGCCGATCAATTCCTCCTCCATCTGCCTTGTCGTTTTCAAAAGGATATTCTCCACAAAACGCGTTTGTTCGATGGAATGGGCAATGAGCCGCGCAATGGATTGAAGAAGCCCAAGGGAGCGGAGATCATAATGATCCGCGCCCTGCCGATCCATATAGACAATACCCAAAGCCCTTCCTTCCAATAAAAGCGGGGCGGAAACGCTGGAATGCGGAACAAGGTCTGCATCCTCCGCATAAGGATAATCCTCATCGCCTCCGGAACTCAAGAGCGCGGTTTTCTCATAAAATGTGGCTTGGATGATCTTGCGGCTTACGACGATCTGTTTTTTATCCGGTGACATGGTAACAACGGTTTGCAGTTCTTTTAAAACCGGATCCCAGAGCATGATGAAACCCCTCTCCGCATGAAACATGCGGATAATCCGGGAGAGTAGAGAATTGAGAAGAGCGGGCAGTTCATTTTCCGTTTGGGAGAAAAGATCGGCGAGCTGCCTCACCAGAGCCATACCCTTGTCATCCATCGGGGGGGCGGTGTCCCTTCCGGATTCCTTTTTGACTTCAAGGGTTTCATCATGGGGAGGGGAAACATAGACCGCAGCCCCGCTGTACCGGGAATTCTGCAGATCGAAATCCGGATCGAAAATAAGAACAGAGGAACCGATATGGATTTCATCATTGCGCAATAAAATATGACGCGCGACTTTCCGCCCGTTCACATACGTGCCGTTCCTGCTGTTCAAATCATTGAGAATAAAACCATGCCTCTGAGATACGATTTCCGCATGAATGCGAGAAACCTCACTGTCCATGAGGTCAATACCGCACTCCGAGGAACGCCCCAAGGTTGTTTTGTTTCCCAGGGGATAACGCGTTCCGCAAAGAGGTCCTTTTACTGCGAGAAGATCGGTCATATTATTTCTTCCGATGGAATCACCATTTAATGGTATAAGCGGCGGAATAGACGCGGCGCCCCTGAATGGTTTCCGCCTTGAATTGTTCCTTATGCTCGGTGAAATCCCGCATTCCGGCGCGAACAAGGGGATCGAGAACCGCTGAAACCGCGCTATGATCCGGTCCCTGAACAAGGATATAGGAAGAATCGCCGGATTCCTTGTATTGAACAAGCGTACAGCGCGACTCCCTGCAAGCCGCATCGACCTTTGCCTTGTGCTTGTAACCTTGTGGAGCGCTCTGGATGGGGAGAGGAGTGGGAATGGCGAGGGATTGTGTTCCGCGGCGTTTGGAGACAAGTTCTTCCCTTTGTTTCCTGTTTTCCATGAGTCTTTGCTGACGTTCCATATCCTCCTGAGCGAGGGCGCGTCTTTCCTGATCCTCAATTTTGCGCAATTCTTCGATTTCCCTTTTCCGTTGTTCGAGTTCGGCTTGTTCCGCCTTTTTCTGCGCCTTGTAATCGAGATAGATATACAAACAGGCAATGATGATCCCGAAAAAAATCAGGTACCCCAGTAATTTCTTCAAATTCAATCCACCTCATTTCACTGATAGAACAAGAAGATAGCTAATCAATAATCCATGCCGATTTATTTTTCAAATAAAAAGACATTACCGTGTTGGACAAGTTTTTTGTTCCATATTGTTCCAGAATTTCTCCAGCAATTCCATGATCATTTCCGGAGTGATGCGCGCCATGGAATAATCAGGAGGCAAGCCCAGAAGCTCTTCAGGAGACAAATCCGCAGGAACCGCCCTGAGGGCTGCGTGAAGATGCGCCTCCCATAAAGCCCCCCAGCGTCTTTCGTCCATGGCGCCATATAGGGTGATGGTGGGCGTTCCGATCGCCATGGCAAGGTGTTTGGGCCCGGAATCGTTTGTGATGAGGATGTCTCCCCTTTTGATAAGCGCGGCAAGCCCCGCGATGTCGCCGGCAAAGCAAAGATTGAACGCGCAGCTATCCCTCAGAGAGGCAAGGTTTTCAATCATTTTCCCCACAATTTCATCTCCGATGAAAGCCGGTTTGATTCCAAATCGCTGATGAATCCGTTTCGCCAGGGCGTCCCAATGCTCAAGAGGCCACGCCTTCCACGACTTCCCCGCTCCGGCATGAAGAAGAATCAACCGATCGGATTCCGGGGAAAGATTGCGTAACATATCGTCAACGCGGCTTTGCGCATCCGAAGAAATCGGAAGCCGGTAAGGTTCCGGTTTGAACCGCATATTCAGCTCGGAAACAAGCCTGTACAGATTCTGGATTTCATGTATGGAAAAATCTTTTTTGACGCGTTTTTTCGCCAGATCGTACCAGGTTCGCCGTGGAAATCCGACATCGCTGTCAAAGGTAATCACAGGCGCTTTTGTTTTGTAAAAAAGCGGGCGCACAGGGGCATTGTGATAATAGGGAACGATCACCACATCGAAGTTTCTTTTTTCCAGGGATTTTTTCAAAAACTTTTTTCTTTCCTTCTCTGGAACAGCGCCTTCGGAAGGACACGCGATCAATTCATCCACGAGCCCGCTCTCCCGAAACAGGACGTCTGCGTTCCCATATCCCAGGATCGTTATTTTTGTCTTTGGAAGGGATGCGCGTAAATCCTGAAGAATCGGGGCAAGAAGAATCATATCGCCAAGAAAACCGCATGCAGCGATCAGGAGATTTCCCGGGGGAGACTGTGGAATTTCATACCGCCTGCGTTTATGATACGTTCCCGCAAGACGTTTTCTCACAAATCCCTTGAAAACGCTGTTCATATAACAGAAAATACCGATCAGAAGCCACAGCGCGGTCCCGCCGAAGCGTTTTAAAGACAGTTTATTGTAAAAAATAAAACCCATCATAAATCCGGTTTGCCTTGACATCCAGATCAGGTTTTCAACCGGCGAGTTATTTTTCCTTTTCCCGGGTAAAATTGCCTTGAGAATCCGAAAGGCGCAGAAAACGATGTCTTTAACCGCCCACTCCGCGTAATCCGTCTTTCTCTCTCTGCGCCAGTAAGCAAGCCCGTCATTGAACGCACGGCGCATAAGATAGGAAAACCGGAGCCGCTCGAGCGGGATGTCATGATACGCGACAGCCTTGGGTAGAACCGCACAGCGCCGCCCATTCAAACGAAGCCGCCTCCAGAGCTCCGCATCCTCCCTCCCCGCATAACGCCGGGAGCGTTTCTGTGAAAACTCCCCTCCCATCTCCTGGAATCCCTCTTCAAGCAGAATCTCTCTTCGGATCATCATGTTCGCGGTTTGGGGGTAATGTTGTCCTTTACTGCGGGAATCGAGAAGACCCGGAACGGACAAGCCCACAAGCCAGTTGAAGGTTTCCTTCCACCAGGAGGGGAAAGGGAGTTTTTTCAGGGGAAGGACGACGCCTCCCGCAGCGTCAATATTTGGGGCGATCTCCGAAAGGTGGAACAGCCAGGCTGGATCGGAGATACAATCATCATCGATGAAGGCGATGAATTCGCCGCGGGCTGCATGGACGCCTTTATTCCGGGCTTCGGCGTAGCTGGAAGCCCCGTCATTATCGATCAAACGGATATCAAGGGAGAAATCACGAATGATCGCCCTGGTTTCCGGGGAAGGGCTGTTATCCACGATAATGACTTCAAAATTGCGGAAGTTCTGGCTTATGAGAGATTGAAGACAGTTCCGGAGTTGCGTTTGCCTTTTTGCCGTGAGGATCACAATGCTGATGTAGGGAATACTTGTCATGACCTTCCCGCATTAAAAAAATGCCCTGACCTATCCATCCTGTCAGGATTTGTATGAAATAATTCCTGGCGCTTATTTTAAAGGAAGTCAACGAGAACCCTCGGGGAGGAGGAAGTTTGAAGTTTGAAGTTTGAAGTTTGAAGTGAGGTATTCGAATATAATAATAAGAAGTTTGACTTGCGGCGGGATTTGAAGTTAGGCATTCAATTTCTTTTTGAAAAAGTACTCTTGCGCTTATGTATCAAGTGGTTTAATAAGTTCATCGAAATATTTTTTGATTAAACAGGTCTCTTTTTATTAAGAATATAGCGTGAAATGAGCAATCTCAACAAAGTGACAGATTTCACAGGAACGATGGACGACTTATTTGGATATAAATCCCTTCCTACGCCATTGACGAGAAGGCAGATTAATATCGCCCAATCTCCCAAGAAGAACGGTTCAGCCAATACTGACTCTATCCCTTATTTGAAAGAATTGGGAGTCGCTATTGTTGACAGTCCTCAGGAAATACAATTCAATACCAACTCAAAAGAATTGGTTCACAGATGGTCTCCTTATGTTCAGGGTTTCTCATCCTCTTTTGTTCAGGGAATCTTTCAAAGATATGGAAGCGAATACGCCAATCCCGTTGTATTAGATCCATTTTCCGGTAGTGGAACGGTTATTGTTCAATCAAAAATAAACGGCTTTCAATCTCATGGGATTGAGCTCAATCCACTTCTCCATTTTACAGGGGATGCGAAAGTCAATACCTGGAATGCGGATCCGGATAAACTCATGCATATAATAAAAGGACTTTCCAAGACAAAACATTTTTCGCCTCCTGAATTCTTGAAATCCTCAAGGCATTTCAAATCATCGGTATTAAAAAAACTGGAGAGACTAAAGGGGAGTATAGATTCTTTTGAAGCGTCAAATTCATCTGAAACGTCCATTAAAAAGCTGCTTCTATTGGCTTTCTCCTCTATAATAATTGAATGCAGTAATCTTAAACGTTCTCCATGCCTGGGGTACTGTAAAAGTAAAAATGTGGATGAAAATACGCCGGAGATTCTCTTCAGGAAAAAAATATCAGAAATTGTTGAGGATTTGACCGCAATCAGAGAGATATATTCAGATAAGATTAATACTCCAGGCATTATCTTTCATGCGAACTCTCTTCATCATGAATATGATAAAATGTACGATCTGGTCATCACTTCTCCTCCCTATATGAATGGACTGGATTATGTAATGAATTACAAAATCGAGATGGGTTGGCTGGGTTTTGCCGATAGTCACGCGCAATTGAAGAAAGTAAAAGATGAAATGGTTGTTTGCGATAATGTATCGAAAGGACTTGTTAGAGATTTCTCATTTCAAAAAACACGATATACCAGCGATTGGATCGAGGATATCAAGAAACATATATCAATTAACATAGAGATCAGGGGAAATTACAGAAGAAAAGATATGCCGGAAATTGTACATAAATATTTTGATGACATGTACAGGATTATGAAAAAGGTCGTTGAGCGAATCAAACCGGAAGGAAGATTTATTCTGGTAGTTGGGGATAGTTTGATAGCCGATACGTATGTTCCTACAGACCTTATTATTGCCCAGATCGGGAAATATCTTGGCATGAGAATAGAAGGCATAGAAAAGGCGAGGAACAGGCGTTCCGGACAGATAAGAAGTTATAAACTCCGGGAAACGGTGGTTACTTTGAAAAAGGATTAAAGAAAGATGATCACGCCTGATTTCGGTTATGTGGACAACCCGGCAAATGGGCTCGGAATTATAAGGGCAAGGACCCTTATAGGGAATCTTCGACTATGGGATATTCCTAAAAGCGAACAAGCGATTGATATGGTAGTTAATGAAGTAGGAAGAAGCCCGATCCCTGGAATATATATGCTATTTGAAGAGGGCATCGGGAAGGGGGTTTATATCGGGCAAACCGAAAATATCAAGAATTGGAACAGGGCAATAATTATCAATGATGGTAGAAATGCGGAACAATCAGATATGAATGACGAAAATATCCGTCTTACCCTTGAAAATTATCTTGTAAACCTTTTCAAAGTAAACAGATATAAAGTGGTAACATCATCAATTCGCACGCCAGGTTTAAGCTCCACCCAAAACATTATTACAATGTCTTTCAAGGATGAGATAATCATATTGTTAACGAGAAAAAGTAAGATAAGCAAAGTCCTGACAGAAAAGGGCGATGATGAGATATATAACGATGAAGTCAGAAAGATCATTGAAAGAAAAGGATACTCTATAAAGAACTGGGGAAAAATCGAGGCGATCATAAATGGCAAGACGGCGTTTATCAGGCCTGGAAGCAGTAAAAAAATAGGTTGGCAGATAACCTTTCGCGGGGCAAAACCGAATAGTTTTAAAACTCTTTTGGAAAAAGAGAACGGCTTCCTTTTAGTTCCAAGAGGTCCTATATTACTTATACCATTATCAGATATCAAGCGTTTTGTTTTGAAAGTAGATAAGAACGCCTTCCTGCGGGATACAATGGATATTTTTATCAAATTCCATGAAGATCGTATTATGCTTATATATAAATCAAATGAATTCAATATCACTAAACATTCCATCCTCCCCTTCCCACATAAAATCTGAAACATTTCCATTACACTTTCCTCTTGCATCGGGGCAACCTGACTGATATATCATTAAATCATCATACCGTATTCAGGATGAAAGGAGGCGATGCGTCATGCCTTCAAGGAAAGTCAAGGAGTATCTGGACAACGCCGGAGTGAAATACAAGGTCATGGAACATGACACGGCGTTTACGGCTCAAGAGGTAGCGGCAGCCACGCATGTCAAGGGAAAGGAACTGGTCAAGGCGATCATGGTGAAAACCGGCGATCAAATGATCATGGCTGTGACGCCTTCGACGCGGAAACTGGACTTCGAACTTCTGAAGAAAATCTTGAAAGCGAAAAACGTCATTCTGGCAAGCGAGGAGGAGTTCGCGCCGCTTTTCGCGGATTGCGAGATCGGCGCCATGCCGCCCATGGGAAAACTGTACAACGTGGATGTGATCGCGGATGAATCCCTTGCCGATGATAAAGAGATCGTATTCCGCGCGGGAACTCATCATGATATCATCAGAATTTCTTACGAGGATTATAAAAAACTGGAGAATCCGAAACTGGCGAAGATTACGACGCATATTTGACGGCGCGTTGATTGTCGATGGTTGATGGATAATTGTTCGTTGTGGGTAGCGAGTTGTTGGTGGTTGGTTGCATGTGGATTAATATAGGGGGGGGCGAAACAAGAGATTGAAAGGGAGACAGGGGGGAATAATGGCCAAGAACAAGATCGAGTTTGTGTGCGAGACCTGCGGGTATTCCTCGCCGCGGTGGGAAGGGCGCTGTCCGGGTTGCGGGAGCTGGAATACCATGCAGCAGGCTTCCGTGATCGAAGAATCATCCACTGCGCCGCGCGCCCACGCCAAATTATCCATGAAAGATCCGCTGCCTGTTACCAGCATTTCGACAAAAGGGGAAATCCGCATCCAGAGCCATATCGGGGAATTCGACCGCATCCTGGGAGGCGGATTGATTCCCGGATCTGTCACTTTGATCGGGGGTGAACCGGGAATCGGGAAGTCCACCCTGATGCTCCAGATTCTGCACGCCTTCAGCTCCAGACTTGGTTTGTTAACCCTTTATGTCACGGGAGAGGAATCCACGAGCCAGATTCGCCTTCGCGCGGAAAGGCTCGGGGCGCTTTCTGAAAACCTGCATATCCTCGTGGAAACGCAGGTGGACAGGGTAACGAATATCCTGGCGGAAATGAAACCCGCCGTCGTCGTGATCGATTCGATCCAGACGCAATACGTTCACGAGATTCATTCGGTGCCGGGAAGCGTCTCCCAGCTCCGGGAATGCGCGGTAAGACTTTTGTATCAGGCAAAGAGTTTGACCATCCCCATATTCTTAATCGGTCATGTAACGAAGTCGGGGATTGTCGCGGGTCCGCGGATACTGGAACACATGGTGGATACGGTTTTGTATTTCGAGGGGGAAAGGCATCATACGTACCGCATCCTTCGCGCAGTCAAGAATCGTTTTGGATCAACCAACGAGATCGGGATTTTCGAAATGACGCAAAAGGGACTGGAGGAGGTGACGAATCCATCCGCGTGTTTCCTGGAGGAACGCCCGATCGATGCTGTGGGATCAGCGGTTTGCTGCACGCTGGAGGGAACGCGCCCGCTTTTGATCGAGGTGCAGGCATTGACCAGCCACAGCGGGGGATTCGGCGCGCCGCGCCGCGCCACGACAGGCATTGATGCGCGCCGCGTAGCGCTGCTTCTTGCGGTTCTGGAAAAGCGACTGGGCTTGATTTTCGTGGAACAGG
>JAFGFK010000112.1 GCA_016931135.1 Candidatus Sumerlaeota bacterium
CGACGGAACGCCCCCCCACCCGCTCCAGCGCCTTTTGCACGCTGAAAAGATTTCCCATGCCGTAATCCACAATGGCGATCATGCGTATTCCTTCCCATAAAAATAACAACAATTATATAATCAATATCGCTGTTTCTCCCGGCGCGAGGCTTCCCTAGTAAGCCCTCGCAAAATACGCCCTCTTCGCAGCCGGCTTGCCGCACGCCAGGCATCGGGCGCCCGTTGCGTCGAGTTCTTCCAGCGGCAGGCAACGGATCGTCGCCTTCGTATCTTCCTTCACCTTCGCCTCGCACAGGGGGTCTCCGCACCATCCGCTCACGATAAAGCCCCGCTTCCGCTCAATGATTTCCTTGAATTCGCCGTAATCATCCGTGTGGCTCGTGTTATCCTTCCGAAAATCAAGGGCTCTCTGAAAAAGATTTCGCTGAATATCCTCCAGCTGCTCCCCTACCGTTTCCACAAAACGCTCCTCGGGAACAAACGTCTTCTCCCGGGTGTCCCGGCGAACCATGACCACCTGTTTTTTCTTTATATCCTTGGGTCCCACTTCGATCCTCAACGGAACGCCCTTCATCTCCCACTCGTTGAATTTCCAACCCGCTGTTTGCGTATCTCTCAAATCCAATTCCACGCGATAAGCGCCGAGTTTATCCCCCAATTCCTTCACCTTTCGGATGACCTCCTCCATGGAATCGCTGAAATAAATGGGAACAAAAACGACCTGTACCGGAGCGATCCTGGGCGGCAGCGCCAAACCATAATCATCGCCATGCATCATGACCACGCCCCCGATGAGACGCGTGGAAACGCCCCAGGAGGTCTGCCATACATATTTTTCCTTTTGATCCTCATCCAGGAATTTGATCTGGAAAACCTTCGCGAAATGCTGCCCCAGGTTGTGAGAGGTTCCCGCCTGCAGCGCCTTTCCATCCGCCATCAAAGCCTCTATTGCGTAAGTCTTCTGCGCTCCGGCAAATTTTTCGCTATCCGTCTTCTCGCCGTAAAGAACCGGCATTGCCAGCTCCGTCTCCGCAAATTCCCTGTACACCTCCAGCATCCTGATCGTTTCCTCCTGGGCTTCCTCCTGCGTTCTGTGGCACGTGTGCCCCTCCTGCCATAGAAATTCCGTGGTGCGGAGGAAAAGCCTGGTCACCTTTTCCCACCTCACCACATTCGCCCATTGATTGATCAGGATGGGAAGATCGCGATAGGATTGCACCCATTTGGCGTAAATGGAGCAGATGATGGCTTCAGAAGTCGGGCGGATCGCCAACGGCTCCTCCAGCTCCTCGCTTCCCCCTTTCGTTACCCATGCCACCTCCGGCGCAAATCCCTTTACATGATCGGCTTCCAGCTTCAGGAGGCTCTCGGGAACAAACAGGGGAAAATAGGCGTTTTTATGTCCGGTCCGCCGGATTCTTTGATCCAAAGCCTGCCGGATTCCCTCCCACAGGGCAAAACCATACGGCTTGATAACCATACAACCCTTCAAGGTTGTATAATCCGCCATGTCTGTTTTCCGAATCACATCCACATACCACTGCGCAAAATCCTCCCTTTTGGAGGTCAGTTCCTTCACATAAGCCTTGTCCTCTCCTTTTCGCGCCACTTGCGTGTCTCCTTTCCTTGTTTCCTATGGAACGCTCCCCTATTTACCCGGAGAGCGCATTTCTTTTTCCGCCTTATCCCAGATCAAAGCCGCCCCGAAATACCGGCGCGATTGAAAAGCGCCCTCCCCCTCCCCTATCAAAGCCTCGATTTCCTTCGATCGCATGGCGCCTTTCCCGGAATCCATCCAGGCGGACATCACCCGCCCCCTTGCCAGCTCCGCCTCCTTTTTTAACGGATTCAGAAGAATTTCCGCCCGCTTCACCGCGCTTTTTGAAAAAACGACGCTTGATTCAAACCGATCCGCAATAAACGCCTTTTCCCCTTTCTGTATATCAGAAAGCATGAGTTGATACAGGCTTTCATTCTCGCGAAAGGCGTTGTTTTCATCCACCAGGGCGAGGGACTCCCTCGCCTCTTTGATGGATAAGTCAGCCTCCGATTTCCGGGAAAGAAGCAGCGCCTCCGAGGCAAGGTCTCTCGCCTTGATCGCTGCAGATAAGGCGTCCCGTTTTTGTGCGGTCTCCAGAAGCCGGCGGGAATAGAGAATCATGGATTTCGCCTCGGAGGATTCGCGCAGGATATGATCCTTCACTTCGGCGGTTTCCGCCTTCTCGATGTCCCGCTCGGCGTCATCCAGGAGGAGGCGCGCGCGGTATCCCGCGCCGCAGCCCGCCAAGATGAAAAGAAAAAAAACATATCGTGAAATATTGATCATCATAACAAACCCTCAAAAAACCTGAAAAGCCTTCAGCTTTTTCGAGTCAGAGTCAAGCCCGCTTTTTGCGTGATTCAATCGTGGGGGAAAACGCGATACCGGCGGGTGGAAGGCGCGAGGCGCGGGTCGTTTGATACGGGGGGCGGGGATGGGGGCGGCCTAAACAACAAATACCTAAGTAATTATTGGTTTATTTTTGATATAAAGGGGCGCTATTGTATGGATTTGACAGGATCAGAGAAGGGGAGACGGGGGGGGGCGAATTTTGTCCTGATGCCATAACAGGCATTTTATGTTGTATTTTTATCAAGTTTATCATTTTTATCTTGCAAAACGCAAATGGCGCTTGTTACCAACGATACATCAGGTTTGATGAGGGCAGACCTTTTATCGGGTGTTTCACGTGAAACATCACTCATTCCCTCACGCAGACTTTTCTTTCTGGAAGCGGAAAACCCGATGACTTATATTATCGCCGTATCCAATCAGAAGGGTGGCGTTGGAAAGACAACGACTGCCGTAAATCTCTCTTCCTGTCTTGCCTCCCTTAATCGCAAAACCCTCCTTGTTGATATGGACCCTCAAGGAAACGCCACAAGCGGCCTCGGTATCGACAAACGCATCCTCGCCTTTACAATCTATGACCTTCTTCTCGATAATTCCCTCCCTGTTGATAATGTCATCCTGAATCCGGTTCAGAATAACCTTTTTCTTCTCCCCTCAAATATTCAACTCATCGGAGCGGAAATCGATCTCCTCAATTTGCCAGGTAAAGAATATCGTCTCAAAAACCTCCTCCATAATATCCATAGAGATTTTGAATTCATCATAATAGATTCTCCCCCTTCTCTCGGAATCCTTACTATCAATATATTGTCCGCAGCTTCTTATCTCCTTATTCCCGTTCAGTGTGAATATTACGCCCTCGAAGGGCTCTCCCTTTTTATGGAGACAATGAAAAGAGTCAAGTCTTCTTTCAATCGTAATCTACAATTGCTTGGGCTCCTTGTTACCATGTTTGATTCCCGAACCAATCTCTCCCGCCAGGTTACAGATGATGTTAAAAAACATTTCGGAAATTTTGTTTTTAATACCCTGATACTTAGAAACGTACGCCTTAGTGAAGCCCCAAGCTTTGGTAAACCCATTATACTTTACGATAAAAACAGCACGGGCGCCCATTTTTATATGCAACTTGCGGAGGAAATCATTTCCAAACTACAACCAAACGTTTCCCTCGATAATATCACCAATAATTCTCCATCGGTTGATATTCAACCTTTATCCCAAGAGGAGGCTTCCCTTGACAAAGAAAATGAAAATGGCGTTGGGGCGGGGGCTTGATACCCTCTTCCCCGAATATGAAAATTCCATCTCGGATGAATCCGGTTCCTTGATCGCTCTTCCCGTTGACTCTATAGGGAAAAATCCCTTTCAACCTCGACGTTTTTTTGACGATGAGAAATTATCCGAAATGGCTTCCTCCATAAAAGAGCGGGGACTCCTTCAACCTATCCTTGTTCGCTCCACCCCTAATGGATACCAACTCGTTGCAGGGGAGAGGCGTCTTCGCGCCTCCAAACTTGCAGGATTGACTGAAATTCCATCTATTATAGTCCAATCCGATGATACCCAAACCCTTGAATTGGCTTTGATCGAAAACCTCCAAAGGGAAAATTTGAATCCCATTGAAGAGGCTCGCGGTTATGATGAACTATCCTCCAAATTCGGTTTTACACAGGAAGAAATATCCCTTCGCGTGGGGAAAGACCGCTCTACCGTTGCCAACAGCCTTAGACTCTTGAAATTGCCAAATACAATCCGGGAGGATCTGGAGGTGGGGAGACTTTCTCCCGGGCACGCTAGGTCTCTCCTCAGTTTGGAAAATAAAAATCAGCAGGCAAAATTGTGGTCCATGATAGTAGAAAAAGGTCTCTCCGTTCGCCAGGCTGAATCTTTGGCAAGAGAAATGAAGGATAAACAAACAACTACCGCTAAAAACAATTTCTCTTCCAAACCCCCCGATATAACGGACCTCGAAGATAAACTCATGGCTGGTTTTGGCGCCAAGGTTCATGTCGTTCCCTCATCAAAGACTTCCGGCAAAATCATCATTCATTATTCATCCCTTGAAGACATAGACAGAATCATGGGCAAGATAGGCGTCATGCTATAAAAGATTTCCATCTAACGGAGTGTGTTATGTTTTATAACTTTACAGATATTGTTCTTTTCACTATCAAACCTGCATTGATCCTGTTGGGATCGAGGTGGTTCACGGTAGATATCATAACAGCTGTCAAGAATAATGACTTGATGGGCTATCTTTGCCTCCTCGTTACTACGATCCTCAGTATTATATCCTGGGGCGTCATTGCTTATAAATGTCTCCACCTTCGGCAGGCAACAAAACAAACCAATGTTTTCGTCGATGCTTGTATGGCGGGTAGAGGCAATCTGGATCGCGCTTTTCAACTGGCGGCTAATTACCCGGATAGTCCCCTCGCTCAAATACTGAGAGAAGCTTATCTTGAAGTTGAAATGGAAAACTGGTATGTCGATGAAAAAACATTATCAGTTGACGGTCGCTTTTCAGCGGCGAAGATCAACATCGACAGAATTATGGAACAAACCGCCTCCAACGAAATCCGTCATCTCGAATCCGGTCTTAATTTTCTTGCCACAACCGCTAACGTTTGCCCCTTGATCGGGCTCTTTGGAACAGTCTGGGGCATTCTCGGGGCTTTTCAGGCCGTCGCCAAAGAGGGGAGCGCTGCCATCAGCAGCCTTGGACCCGGCGTATCAACGGCTCTTATGACTACAGTTGCGGGATTGATCGCAGCTATTCCCGCCGTCATTTTCTATAATTTTCTTCTTGGTAAAGTACAAAACCTTGTAAGAAGAATGGATTCCTTCAGTATGGAAATATCCAATATTATTCAGAAACAGATTATTAAACTGGGAACCAAAAATTGATGAGACGACGTTCCAGCAGCCTCCAACCCATTTCCTCAATAAGCCTTACCTCCATGATGGATGTAACCTTCAACCTGCTTATCGCATTCATGATTGTTGCGCCCACTTTGAAACATGGCATCAAACTCGAACTTCCCAAGATCGCAGCCTCCAACCTGAAGCCCAAGAATTCCGTCGTGATCGTGATTCGAAACGCTCCGGAAAAAGGAGAGGAAGAACGCATCTACGTTGACGATAAAAGAACCTCTCCAGAAGAACTCGGAGAAATCATAAGCGCCCTTTATGAAAAGAATCCCGAACTCGACATTCTCATCGAGGCGGACAAAACCATTCCTTATGAAATAATTGCGCGCGTTTTATATACAGTACAAAAGGCTGGAGTGGAAGGGGTGGGTCTGGTTACAGAACCAGCTCCCAAATAACCCTTCATATTTTCTATCATGCATCGTTACGTATTCATATCTTTCATTGGGCACTTGTTGGTTGGTTTAATCATCGTATTGATAACCCTTTTTCAACCAAACTACAAACGCATTCCCAAACAGAAGGTAACGCGAGTAAAGTTTTATAACTTGCCACCCGAAACAAAAAAACCGCCTCCACCCCAAAAAACATCGGTTCAGAATACAGCCCAAACGCCCAAGCCCTTACCAACGCCGCCTCCCAGGAAAGTCATCCAGAAAGAGGTAAAAAAAGAAATCCCCAAACCTCAAAAAACCCCGCTTCCCAAACCTACAAAAGCCTCTCATACCCCAAAGACAACTCCCAGGTCAACCCCCAAACCAAAACCGAGGAACGCATCCCAGGCCAAGCCCAAGCCCACCCCACGCCCCCAGAGAACCGTATGGCCCCCCACGCCGCGCCCGGATTCTTCTACAAAGACGCATCCCACCCCTGCGCCCCAACCTCCGGCGCCAACGCCCTCCCCCAATACTCCCGTTAAAATATCCCACAGCAACCTGCCATCCTACTACCTGCTCATGGCGACGCAAAAAATAGAGTCCAATTTCAATCTCGCCCGTTCCCAGAGTTACGAAGGCGTTTTTTGCGTTGTCGAATTCAAGGTCAACAAGGAAGGGAACATATTCGATATCCGGATCTTACAATCGACGGGCAAAGAAAACCTGGATCAATACGCCCAAGACGCCGTTTCCAACTCTAAATCTCTAGGCCCTCTTCCAGATTCCATTAAAGATTCCTTCATCTCCATAACCGCCCGGTTCGAATACTCCCCGGATGGTAATTGATTTTTTTTATGAAGAAATATTTATCATCCATAGTCATTACGTTTTTCGCCCTCTTCATCATATTATGGTTCATTCCTTTGAAACGGATTCCTGAAATCCCGAAACAGATCAAACCCTGGGGAATTATTCTGGGATTCTTGTTTTATCTTCTCAGTTATGCAGCCGTATCACTGAGATGGAACATTCTTTTTTCCGAAAGCCTGGGAAAAACCGGTCTGCTCCAGCGCCTGACTCTTATCCCCATAACAGCCGTTCACCAGTTTATGGCGAACTTTCTTCCCGCAAGAACCGGCGATCTTACCATTGTCTATCTGGCAAATAAAAAGTTAAACATAAATTCATCCCTCGCCATGAGTTCCCTGATTCTGGCGCGAGCCTTCGATGTCATGATTCTGGGATGCTCCGCCTTGTTATTTATATGCGTCTATCATAAAAACAGACTTGTCTTCCATCCCGGAGCGACGATCTTCGCCTTGGTTTTTGTAAGCGTTCCCCTTGCCGGAATTCTCCTGTGCGTATTCAGAGGGAGAAACATCGGGGGATGGCTGAATAAAATCGTCGGGGCGCGCCTCCATAGCCGCGGGTGGAGCAGGGGAGAAAAAATCGTAGAGTTTCTTGCCCGAACCGCTCATCTCCTCGGTACAAAAAAATCCACTATCTTCTATATAAAATGTATATCCTCAACCATCCTTATATTGGCTTTGAGGATTGTTTATCTGGGTTTGTTCGCCCTTCATACGACCGATTCCGTACCGCCTGGGGCAGCGGCGCTAGTCGGTTTTTCCACCCTGATTGTTTCAGCAATACCGATCCAGGGCTTTTTGGGATTGGGCTCATTCGAGGGGGGATGGACGCTCGGATACGTTTTAAGCGGTTTATCGCCGGAAAGGGGTTTGTTGACAGCGATCGGCGCCCATTTATTGATCGTTCTTTTCCTTCTGTTTTCCGGTATCACGGGGAATCTGATTCTTTCAAGAAAGATTCCTGATAAAAAGGATTTGTAATTTCTTCCAAAAAATATAAAATGTGTCGATTATAATCAATCCAGGAATTTTTTCACCACATAATGATCCTGATCTCTTTTTGCATGATAGGTGAAAAGTTCACCCAGAAGCCCTATAGAGATAAACTGAATTCCAAGAATAGTCATAAGGAGCCCCATCAAAAAAAGGTAGGGACGTTCGTGTATCGGTATTCCCGCGATGAATTTGACGATATATAACAAAATTACCGTAGCGCCGCCTATCAGGGAAAAAAAAAGACCTATCAACCCAAAGAAGTGAAGCGGTCTTTTTAAATATTTTTCCAGGAAAAAAATGGTAATCAGATCGAAAAATCCCCTGAGAAACCGCTCCATTCCATATTTTGATCTGCCATAGAAACGTGGCAAGTTATTAACCTTGACTTCCGTTATTCTAAAACCCATCCCATACAGCTTTACCGGAATAAAGCGATATTGTTCCCCATAAATATCTATCGTTCGAATGACATCGGATCGAAACGCCTTGAAGGGACAATTGACGTCGTGGAGTTTCACGCCCATCAGGTTTCTCACGATTAAATTGAAAAAACGGGAGGGAAGGGATCGATAAGGATTCCCTTTTCCCTGATATTTCCACCCCGAGACATAATCATACCCTTCTTCCAGTTTCTCCAGGAAAAGGGGGATATCGTCCGGATCATCCTGGAGGTCTCCATCCATGGTGATAATCCATTTTCCCCTGGCGTATTTAAATCCGGCGGAATAAGCGGCGGCTTTTTTGAAATTCCCCAGCAACTGAAGCGCCTTCACACAGGGAAATTCCTCATGCAGGGCATCCAGCTCGAGTTGGGTATTATCAACGCTCCCATCATTGACAAAGACAGCCTCGAAAGAATCTCGGTATGGGGAAAGCGTTTTCATGACCCCGCTTATTTTTTCCCATAGAGGCCGGATGTTTTTTTCCTCATTGTAAACGGGAATAACAAGGGATAGAAGAAGGTTGTCTTTTTTATCCTCGCGTGTCATTTGGATTTATCCAGACTCCGGTTTTCCATTAATTTTTCTCTTGCGCAAACCGCCGATCTTTCAGGATTCCAAAGATAGAGAAGAACTACCAACAGCGCCAAAGAAAGGCAACTTAAAATCAATCCGTAAAAAAAAGATTGGGGGAGATAACGAAAAACAATCCTGTGGCGCCCCTGGGGAACAGGCAACCCATTCATGAATATATTCACCCGATACGGTTTGACGCGCTGCCCGTTGAGATATACCCGCCATCCGGGATGATACATCTCACTGAAAACGACAAAGGCGCGATCTTCCGCTTCCACTTCCGCAATGAACCTGTCTGATTGAAACTGTTCAATATTCACCCTTGCCGGGGCGAATTTTGCCGGAAAATCATCGGGGATCGGTTCCATGAACAGCGCCTCTTCCCTGGGGTCAAACCGTGTTGTCCATTTATAGAACCAGTCATGATAAGCCTTGACGTCTCCGGGATTTTGCGCCAATTCCTCAGGAATAAAGATGCGGGAAACGGAGTAAGCCTGGGGGCAGGCCTTGAGATTCTCATAAACACGAACCCCCAGGGGGGAGCGGAAAATCTCTTTATAAAATGGCTCTCCTCCCGGATGCGAAACGGTTTCCTCAAGAAACCCGATATGCTTTTTGTGTTCGCTCGTTGTGGGAAAAATGATGATATATCTGGCGTTCAGCATGGATAAAATGCGGTTCTGTTTGATCTGATGTTCGAATCTGAAGGAAATGCCCGTTGAGTGAATATGAGAGATCATGGAATAATCCTTGTGAAACAGGGGTCCGTATCCTGCAAGGCTTCGGATTCCATAAATCTGGTTGATACAAGGATAGAGAACTTCCTCCACGCCGTCTCCAATAAACAGACGCGCCGGATAAATTCTGAAACCATGGAAATTTCCCTCGCGTTGTTTCAGAAAGGAATACACGGCATTATGATCCGGGTATTGATAAATATTTTCAAGGCTCTGGGGGTGGATATACATATTGTGTTTCAAAAAGAGCGCCTGTAGCAGAAGGGGGGGGAGGCACAAGAGAAGAACGGTCTTCCTTTTTGAGAAAGCGAAGATGGAGAAAATGATCGCCTCGAAAAAAAGGGCGCATATCGGAATCCACACCGCGGGATTTCCCCAGGCGATATAATCCTGGAGAGAGGACGTCTCGATAAGGCGCCAGGTTTGTACATGGAAGATACGAAGCGTGAGAATGAAACCAGACAGGGAAAAACCAATGAAAAATAAAGCCAAACTTATATAAGAAGCCGTTCTCCTGAAAATCCTGGGGCGTTTTTTCAACAAGACCAGAAGATAATGAAGCCCGAATGCGGATAAAACCGAAAGGGCGATATGGACCCCAAGCCAGTTTTTTGCGGGTCCCTTGAATAATTTGTATCCGGGAATCAGAAAGGTATAGCGGTAAAGGGGATTTTCCGGACCGAAACACAGGATAAAGGACAAAACTCCCAGGAAAGCCCAGGACCAGGTAACGGTTCGCCTTTTTCCCCTTCTCATACAAAGAAAACCCAGTATTCCCAGCACGATAAACAAACCGTCCATCCATCCGGTCAATTCCTCGAGGTTATGGATTCCGCAATAGCGAGTCGCTGCGCTGTAAGTATAATTCGCGCCGAAAAGATAGGGGAAAAACAGCAAGGGCAGATAGCTGAAGGGGAAATAACCGCTGGAAAAGGTTTCGTATGTGATTTTCCCTCTGACGGTTTGATCCAGTATCCCCCCTGTGGTCAAAATCTGTACAGCGGCGATACCGCCTCCCAGAAAAAGCGTTCCCAGAATTGCGGGGATAGCGCGGCGCGCCCTGTTTCTAAAGGAAAACGCGATACGAATCGCCATATAGAAGACAACGAAGAAACCGGTAAAGACAACCGTGTGCATATATCCCGAGAATATCATGACAGCGAACGTGAGCGCGCCTCCCAGAAAATCCATACGTTTTTGTTTTTCCAGAACGCCCTCCACGAAAAAAAACAGGAGGGGAATCCAGACGATGGAATCCCTGTTAGCCGTGTGTCCTTCATGGGAGAGGAAATACCCGCTCATCATAAAAGCCAGGCTTCCAGCCACGGATGCGAGCGTTCGCATCCGAAGCCTTTTCAGATAAAAAAACATGAACAACCCGGCGAGAAAGCCGTGAAGGAGGGTCGAAAATTTCATCGCCGATACAGGAGGAAGCAAGAGGAAGAGGACGAGATTGGAAGGATAGAAAAAGGCGCTCTGGTGGGTGGCTATATGGGGATTGCCCCAGAAAACATAAGGATTCCACAAGGGGAGAACGCCCTGTCGTAAAGAGCGGGCGTTGAAAACGCGATCGGGGAGATTCTGATTCGCCCGTTCATCTACGGAGAGTCCCTCTTGAAAAAGGTTGAGGTGAAGCCCAAGGGCGATCGTGAAAATAAAAAGCGCGGCGAGAAAAACTTCCTTTTTGTTCCGGGTCATTCCTTAAACCATTCTTCAAGGATTTTCCCAGCCCGCGCAATGCGGCCTTCCCTCGTCAGAATGGCATGTTTGGTTTCGCCTCTGGCAAGGATTTCTCCTGTTTTTTCGCCAGAAATCTCGTACTCGAAGATTATCGTCACGGGCGTCATTCGGGATATTTTCGTCCTGATGCGAATCAGGTCGTCATAACGCGCCGGCTTTCGATACTCGCAAACACAGCGTACTACCGGCAGAATATACCCTTGTTCCTCAAATTCATCATAGGTATGCCCTGATTGCCGGAGCAGCTCGGCGCGTCCCATCTCAAACCAAACCAGATAATTGGCATAATACGCATACCCCATCCGGTCTGTGTCGCGATAGGTTACGCGAACAATATGATCATTGTGAATGCCGTTCCAGAGTTTTTCAGCCAAGATATATCCTTTTAAGGGGGCGCCTTGATTCTCTATGCCTTATTTCGTCTTCCTGGAAACGGGGGAAATCTGCGCTTTTCTTTTGCGCAGCGCAGGATTTCTGAAGCGCTGGAAAAATTATATGTCAAGGTTTTTTACTTCCGGCGCGTGCTTCTGAATAAATCGCCTCCGTTCCTCCACCTGTTCCCCCATGAGGGTTGTAAACATCTCCTCCGCAAGCACCCCATCTTCTATCGTTACCTGGAGCAGGGTCCGGGTTTTGGGATTCATCGTGGTTTCCCATAGTTGTTCAGGATTCATTTCCCCAAGCCCTTTATATCTCTGAATGCTGACGCCCTTTGCTCCAATATCCGCGATTCTCGTCATGGCGTCTCTGAGGGAATATTCGGGATAGGTGATTTCTTTATCACATACCAGGAACTGGGGAACAAGCCCTTGCCTGGGAGTGTTATGATCTATGTCATAGTATGTGGTATCGATTTCCATCCGTTCGATTTTTTCCAGCAGACGATCCACGTCTCGCGCCTCGAGAAATTCCACAACGTCGTATTTGATTCTGTGTTCTTCCTCTTCATTATCCAGGAGGACGTCGTCTTCGCTCACCTCAAAAATGTCGGGGGTTCCGTTCTTGCCATTTCCATTTTTTCCATTCCCGTTTTCCTCGGTTTTCGGAAGGTATTCCGCCAATTCTTCTTCGCTATAAGCGTAAAGAACCGCTTCTCCCGCGGAAATCTGGTACAGGGGAAGGCGTCCCTTTTTGTTCCTCAACCTGAGGAAATCACTGAAGCTGACGCCTTTTCTGCGAATGGTCTGCGCCATTTTTTCCAGTTCCAGAACATAACCAACGAGTTGTTTGAGTTGGGCGGAAGAAAGCGGTATAGGTTTTTTTCTGGCTCCCGTAATGGAAAATTCAACCGCTTCGGCGCCGGCGTCCAGGAGGAAACGATCCTTCTCTTCATCTTTTTCCAGGTAGAATTCCTGTTTGCCTTTCTTCATCTTGTAAAGGGGCGGCTGGGCGATGTAAACATAGCCCTTTTCCAGGACGCTCCTCATCTGCCGATAGAAAAAGGTGAGAAGAAGGGTGCGTATATGCGCGCCGTCCACATCAGCGTCCGTCATGATAATGATCTTATGGTACCTAAGTTTGGCGATGTCGAAGTTTTCCTTGCCGATCCCGGTCCCAACGGCGGTAATCATAGTCCGAACGGTTTCATTGGAAAGGACTTTATCGAGCCGGGCTTTTTCCACATTGAGAATCTTTCCGCGCAAGGGGAGGATTGCCTGATAATGACGATCGCGCCCCTGTTTTGCGGAACCGCCTGCGCTGTCGCCCTCCACAAGGTAGAGTTCGGACAGGGTGGGGTCTTTTTCCGTACAATCGGCGAGTTTTCCGGGAAGCGAGCCGATCTCCATCACGCTCTTTCGCACAATCTGGCGCGCCTTGTGCGCGGCGAAACGCGCCTGCGCGGAAAGGGTAACCTTCTCCACGATTTTCCGGGCGTCGGACGGGTTCTCTTCGAGATATTCCATGATGGATTCATACACAACGGTTTCCACCACGCCCTGGATTTCCGCGTTGAGGAGTTTTCCCTTGTTTTGCCCCTCGAACTGCGGTTCGGAAACCTTGACGGAAAGAACCGTGGTTTGCCCCTCCCTGAGATCGTCTCCGGTAACCTCCCCCTTTAGTTTCTTAAGGAGATCGTTCTTCTTGGCGTAATTGATCACGGCGCGGGAAACCGCCCTGCGGAAACCGGAAAGGTGCGTGCCCCCATCGTGCGTGTTGATGTTGTTGGCGAAACTGTAAACCAGTTCATCATACCCGTCATTATACTGGAGGGCCGCCTCGATCTGTATTTCGCTTTCGCCCGTGCCATCCGCTTTTGCATAACTCTTTGTTTTGTTGAAATAAATCGGATGTTTATGAATGACATTATAATTACGGTTCAGGTGCTTCACGAACTCGACTATTCCGCCGTTGAATTTAAAAACCGCGTTTTTGCCGGAGCGTTCATCATCGACGGTAATCTGCACCCCGGCATTCAGAAAAGCCATCTCGCGGAGTCTTCTGGAAAGCGTATCGAACGAGAAGTCAACCTTGTCGAATATTGTGGGATCGGGACGAAACCTGACCTTTGTACCGCTCTTTTTCGATGTTCCGAGGTTCTGCAAGGGAGAAACCGCTATGCCCCTTTCGAATCTCATGAAATAGATGTGCCCATCGCGCTTGACCTCAACCTCCAGCCATTCGGAGAGGAAGTTGACGACCGAAACGCCAACGCCATGCAGCCCCGCGGAAAACTGGTAAGCCTTGTCGTCGAATTTCCCTCCCGCATGGAGCATGACCATAACGACCTCGAGTGTGGATTTGTCCTTCCGCGCCGGATGCGGCTCCACAGGTATTCCGCGTCCGTTGTCCGTTATCGTAACGCTGTTGTCATAATGAATGGTGATATTGATTTTATCGCAAACTCCCACAACGGCCTCGTCAATCGAGTTGTCAACAACCTCATAAACCAAGTGATGAAGCCCGAGAGAGCTTGTGTTGGAGATATACATAGCGGGACGTTTGCGGACCGCATCGCGTCCTTCCAGAATCTGAATATTATCCGCTGTGTATTGTTTCTTTTCCTTCTGTTTAGTCATTCTACTTTACTCCTTTCTTCAGGGAACGGGAACGGGAACGGTAAAACTGCGTTGAATTTCAACATCTAACAATAAAGATGAAAGATGAAAGATTTTACATTTACAAAAACCGATTTTTTTTAAATACCCGCGCTATTTCGCATAAATATTAAATCGACCATTTATAAAAAACTTCCTACCATGTGTCAAGTCTTTCTATCGACATTGATAATTTTTTTTTCAATATAAGAACAATAAATTCAATGGTTTAAAATATTTTCCCCTTACAAGCGTGGCGGAAAATCGCACAAAAAATCACATAATGCGGAACTTGCCGTAATTCGTTGAAAATATGAGGATGAAATCGCGTTAACTTCTTTTCTTTCAGGGATTTTGGATGAAATTTGGCAACTTGTAACAGAACTAAAAGGTTTTTGCCTTAAAAAGTTTCCTCAAACGGGGCAGGTTTTTTACAGGATCATCCACTATGATCCTCGTTTCCGTGATAATATCCACAAAACCCAACTCGTTCCTGTACCTCGGAACTATATGAAGATGAAGATGCTTTATGCTGTTTCCGCTCCATTCCCCTATATTGTATCCTATATTGTATCCATGAGGGTGATACAACTTATCCAGTATATCCAGCGTTCTTTTTTCAAGATGGAAGAGTTCTCGAGACTCGGCCAACGTCAATTCCCTCACATCCTCCACGTGCCTTTTGGGAAAGATCAGGAGATGTCCGGGGCTGTAAGGATAAAGATTTGCGCATAGGGAGAAATGCGCGGAACGAAAAACCTCCAGAGACTTTACGCGGGGATCCTTAATGATAATGGCGCACAAAATGCACTCCACAGCCGGTTTGTCCCCCCTGACATAAGCGATCTTCGATGGAACAAAAAGATTTCCATTGATCTTCATGTCGCAATCCCTTTCCGATCAGGATATTTTTTTCCCTCGATCGCTGCAATCAAAACATCCATCAGGTTCCTGCTTTCCGGGGTCGCCTCGAGGCACAGGGAGACTATTTTATTTATGGAATCCGGAAAAGAATCCGTCTTCACAGGTTCTTCCACAAAAACATCGGGCGGTTTCCCGGAGTAAAAACTGAGCAAAACGCCCACCAGGGCGCGGGCGTCTTCGCAAACGCTCCAACGGGAGGGCGGGCGGCGTTTTCTTCCTTCTTTGATATCCCGTACCACGAGCCCGATCACCTGATCGCAAATCCTGACGCACTGGTGGGGATGGCTCCTTGCCGTCGCGATCGTGGGGAGTTTGTCCTGGGGAGGATCCTGGCTGAGCATAAGATTGGCGAGGTTCAGGTTTCCGTGGCAGAGATTGTGTTTATGAAGATAAAGAAGCCCTGCAGCGATTTCTCTCGCTGCCCACAGGATTTCCTCCTCCATCAAGGTTTTTCTTTTTTTCAGAAGCGTCGAGAAAGTGGGTCCCTCTATATATTCGACAACAAAAAAAGCGAACGATTCATCATTTTCAAAGGCTTGAATGCGTTCAAGGTTGGGGTGAACATGAGGGATTACGAGAAGAGCGGCTTTTTTCAGGGCATCGATGGCGCCTTTTTTTTCTATAGTTTCCGGCTCCACGATCTTAAGGGCGATGTTCTTTCGGCGGAATTTCAGGTCATTTGCCACCCAGAACTCGGAATAGGGTCCCTTATCGATCTTGCTATTGAGCTGGTATCGGAAGGTTTTTCCGAGATAGCCCCCTTCCTCGAGGCGTCTTTCTTTTGAGAGTAAAGGGACATCGCTTCCGCATTTCAGGCATCTTTTTGCCCTGAGGAGATTGTCATAACCGCAGGCAGGGCACGTTCGCATCTGATTTTTCCCGTTAAAAATATCTGATCGTTTTCCACTATTAAAAATCAATGCTCCTGAACGATTCGATAAAAATCAAGCGGTTTTGGCGCTGATTTGAAAAATCCGGATTTTTGATAAGCGTATTGGATTTTTATGAAGTATGATCCAGCCTTAGAACAAAAAAAGAAAACAGGCGTTGACATGCGGATGGGAAAGCACTAAAAGATCTTCTATCGTTTATTGCAAGGAGGAA
The DNA here is from genome assembly GCA_016931135.1 of Candidatus Sumerlaeota bacterium. GTDB lineage: Bacteria > Sumerlaeota > Sumerlaeia > MWCT01 > MWCT01 > JAFGFK01. Next base: position 16,125 of record JAFGFK010000112.1, read on the forward strand.
GGTTACATGAGTCTTGCCGATGAACTCGAAAAGTTGAATCGTCTTCTGCAGAGCGGGGCTATCTCCGATGAGGAATACCAGGAGGCAAAGAAGTCCCTGATTCAAAAACAGGAGGTTTCCGGGCCGCCCCAGCCCGCCGGACAGCCGGTTGTCAACGCCAGTTTGAACGTGAACCAGTGGTGCATGTTCATCCACCTCTCCCAGCTCCTCGGTTTCATCTTCCTTGTCGCGGGACTTGTCGTTCCCATCATCCTGTGGCAGATCAAGAAAAACGAGTCCCCCCTTATTGACCGCCACGGACGGATCGTCACCAACTGGATTATCACGGAACTCATCCTTGGCTTTGTCTTTTTCCTCTTGTCTTTTATCATCATTGGAATTCCCCTGCTTATCGCCTTGTCGATTGCGGGCATTGCGTTTTCGATCATAGGCGGGATCAGGGCGAATAACGGCGAGGTCTGGGTTTATCCGTTTTCGTTCAAGTTTTTCCCCACAGACTGATCTTGACCCCATTCCATCTATTCCCCGATGGTGGTTCCGGCGAGGTCGTCCCCGTACATATCGAGCGTGAACCAGCCCAGGAAGAAATCGATGACCTGGCACGTGTCAAAACCGAGCCGTAACTTAAGACCGAAGTGGGTGAGAAATGGTTCACACAGAGCCAGTTCGGCTCCGATGTATTCCCAGTAGTTTCTCCCACGGAAATAAGGAAGGGTTTGCCACATGCCCTGCATGGGATCATCGCGATAACAAAGATCGATGCCGTCTTTCAGGGCGGATGTGGATTTATATTTGCTCATGTATCCGTCGTGTTTTATGTAATATTTCTGGAAGGGGCCGATCCCGTAACGGACCCTTGCCTCTTTCCCGATCCAGGAACTGCGGAGGTCCAAACCAGCGGTTCCGCCCAGGGTGTCCGTATTGTTGAATCCCAGCGCTCCCAGATGGAGGAACTGGGTGGCTTCCACATAGGCGCCCAGGGAATGGGGGAGGATATAGAATCCGCCATGTTTGGGTCTGGCAAAGGTTACGCCCATCTCGACATCGAATATGTCGCGGAAATCATGATACCGGTTCTGGGTATAACTGCAGCCTGAAAACAAAAAACAGGCAATAATGATCAAAGCCGGCAGAGATATGTATCTCTTCATAATTGCATCTCCTCTTCGGTTAAAAGTTCACGACTTATACTGGTATTGTTCCAATCACATTTCGTATTGATCCGTCAAGATATTTTTAAACGCTTGTTTTTTCATGGGCGCGCATCAGTTTTCCGATTATTATTCAAATCAGACGGGGTCAAACCCTATAAAAATCCTCCGGGCGCGCCTTGACGATTTCAGAAAAAAAACCTTGCGCTTGCGCTGCGCATGATACTATGTTCTATATTGATTTGCGTTGGTTTAAAATCGAGTTGTTCTAATTGACGCCGTTTTTGCTGTTTTAGTGGTAGCTGTTATGAATACAAGCGCGTTCCAGTTGTCGGATGACAAGGTATTGGGTGTTTCCAGGAATCACCAGAGGTATTTACTTGGTGGTTTTTCGTTTTTAACGGGTCTTTTCTTCCTGCTTTCCGTGGCGTTTTCCCGGCAGGATCAGGCGCTTTTCGGCACCTTTGGCGCAGCCGTCAAACATTACTTCACCCTGATGTTCGGGAACGTTCTGGCTTACCTTTTTCCCCTTCTTCTGATATACTGGGGCGTCCGGGTCATCCAGAAAAGGGAGATCACGCGCATCTACATCAAGCTGGCATGCGTGGGACTGGCAACCGTTTCGCTCTGTTCCCTTCTTTCTCTTCCTTTTTACAATTCTTACGATAACGATCAAATGCGCAGAACCGGGCTGAATCTGGGGGGCATGGTGGGGAATTTCATAACCAGCGATTCGGGGTTGCGCATTCCGAATCACATCGGTCTTGTGGGAAGCGTCATACTCTTCTCCGCTATTCTAATCCCTTCGCTCCTGATTTCCACAGACCTTTTATTCTATCACATATTCAAGGCGATGGGGGTATGGTTGTGGAATCTCCCGCTAAAAAGAAAGAAGGCGCGCGAACTGCCTGTTATCCAGCGGTCAACGACGGCTTCCACGCCGGCAAAGGAGAAGAAATCCCTTCGCGACGCCCTGTTCAAGAGAAAAGACCCGAACCGGATTCTCAACGCGCCCGATCTGGTTGAAGAAATAAAGGATAAGTCATCCGGGAAGATCCGCGTCGGTGAGAATGAAATGATCGATCCGCTCGAGAATATCATTCCAAACAAAAAGAAGTCGGATTCTCCGGCATTATCGAGAAAAAAGCCCATGGACTACAAGCTGCCGCCCCTTTCCCTTCTCTGCGATCCTCCTCCTGTGGAAAATCACCTCACCGAAGAGGAGGTTCGGGAAAAATCGGAGATACTCGAAAAAACGCTTGCCGATTTCGGCATCGAGGCAAAAGTGGTTCAGGTGACGGAAGGTCCTGTCGTTACGCTTTTCGCCCTTCAACCCGCGCCCGGGGTGAAAATCAACCGGATCGTCAGCCTTGAAAACGACCTTGCCATGGTGCTGCGCGC
>JAFGFK010000113.1 GCA_016931135.1 Candidatus Sumerlaeota bacterium
AAAAACTTGGAAGAATCATTCTTTCTTTTTTCCATTATCACATAGTCTGACCCGAATGGTGCCAAGTTAAGGAGAAAATAGTTAATTTCGAGTCATTGTAAAATTGTTCCCATCAACCCACTACGATCAACCCGCAACCAACATCAATATTCCAACCCGTATTTTTTCATGCGATAACCGAGTGTGCGGCGGGTGACGCCGAGGAGATGCGCGGCTTTTGTCTGATTGCCGCCAGTTTTTTTCAGCGCTGCCAGTATGCTTTTTCTCTCGATATCCTCCAGGGTGAGATGATCAAGGGATTGCGCCTCTCCCCTTTCCTGTTTTGAAGAGCCGGCGCCCCGCAACGCCAGGGGAAGATCATGAACAGTGATTTTCCCGGCTTCACATAGAACGGCTGCGTGCTCCACGGCGTTTTCCAGTTCCCGCACATTGCCGGGCCAATCATATTTCATCAAGATATCCCGCGCCTCGGGATCGATCTCCAGATGGGAGTCTTCCTCGCGGTATTTTTTCAAGAAGCGTTCGATCAATGGTGGGATATCTTCAAGTCTTTCCTTGAGTGGCGGAATGTGGATGGGGACCACATTGAGGCGGTAATAAAGATCGCGGCGAAATGCGCCATCCTCGATTGCCTTTTCCAGATCGCGGTTCGTGGCTGCGATGACGCGGACGTCCACCTTGACAGGTTTGGATTCTCCCACCGGATAGAATTCTCCCTCCTGGAGAACACGGAGGAGTTTCACCTGGAGAGACAGGGGAAGTTCCCCCACCTCATCGAGGAAAATGGTTCCGCCATCCGCCATTTTAAAAAGTCCCGGGCGGGATTCCACCGCTCCGGTAAAGGCGCCCTTTGCGTGTCCGAAGAGTTCGCTTTCCAGAAGGGTTTCCGGAATGGCGCCGCAATTCACGGTGATCATGGGTTTTGCGTTCCGGGCGCTGGTTTGATGGATCGCCTTTGCCAGGACTTCCTTGCCTGTTCCGCTGTCGCCCCTGAGTAATACCGATACATTGGATTTGGAAACCTTTGCCGCGCGTTTCAACACATCACGCATAGATTCGCTTTCCGCAATGATATTGTCGAATGCAAATTCATCCATCAATTTTGCCGGATGCGCCGGTTCCTCCTCCTTCTCCCCTTTCGATTCGAGAAGGCGGCTGATCATGGCTTTCAGATCTTCCATGGAGAAGGGTTTGATCAGGTAATCGAACGCCCCGAGTTTCATGGCTTCCACAGCGGTTTCCACCGTGCCATAAGCGGTCATGATGATGAAATCCGCCTGTTTTTGGAGGGTTCTTGCATGCCTCAATATATCGATGCCGGACATCCCGGGCATTTTCAGATCGGAGAGGATCACATCGAACAGCGTGTTTTTCATCATATCAACGGCATGAAGGGGGTCATGAGTTATTTCGACATCGTATCCTTCCCTTCCAAGCACGCGCTTGATAATTCCCGCGAGCTTGGGTTCATCATCCACGATCAGAATTCGAGCAGGCATAAAAGAACTCCTGTCTTCATGAAATGGGTATTTCGATAGTAACTTTAGCGCCGGATTTATTATTGTCCAAGATAAAAATACGCCCGTTGGCGCGTTCCACGAGCATCCTGGTAACGAACAATCCCAAGCCTGTTCCCTTGTCTTTTGTCGTATAGAAAGGATCGAACGCGCGTGTTTTGGATTCATCGGGAATACCTTTTCCCGTATCGGTTATTTCGATGCGGATCGAATCCTTTTTTTTCATTGCCGTGATTTCAATTTTGCCTTGAGACATGATCGCCTCCCCGGCGTTCAAAAGGAGATTCAACAAAATTTGTCGCAGGCTTTTGTCATCCATGGATACATGGGGGAGGTTTGATTCCAGGTTCATTTTTATCTCGATGGACTTTTTTTCGAAATCCCTTTGCAGCATGGAGACAATGGAAGGGATCATTTCATGAACATCGCATCTGGCGTTTTTATCCTGGGATGGAAGGGGGCTGGCGAATTGCAGGAATTGTGTCAAAAGATGATTCAGCCGGTCTGTTTCATCCACAATGGATTTGAGAAACGCCTGCTGTTCCGCCTCGTTCGGCAATTCATCGGAAAGACTTTCCGCCGTAGCCCGTATGATGCTGAGGGGATTCCTGATCTCATGGGCAAAACCGGCTGCCAGGGTTCCCAGGGAACGAAACCGATCGGTCATGGCGAGCGTTTCCTCGGTTTTCAGAAGGGATTTCAGGAGATTGTAAAAAAGCATGGCGACAAGGATCAGGAGGCATGCCACAATGGTTCCGATCCAATAGATATGTTTTTTGACGCGGAGGATATCGTTGAAATAATCGCGGCTGGCTTCAAGGCGTAGAACCGCGGTCACCTCGTTCCGGGAATTGTACAGGGGGACGTAACAGCGTTTAAAGGGATCGTCGCCCACCTTGTAGAGAAGCGTGGCGGATGAGGCCCCCGAAAACGCCTTTCTGATTTCCTCTTTATCCAGCGCCAGGAGGGGATATTCCTCACCTATGGAGAACTCGTTATCAGCATCGATCAATACCCGCGATTCCTCATCGATCATTAAAACGCTTCTGAGTCCGTTTTTATCTTTCAGATTTTTCAAGGTATTTTGAAGAGACTGGAATTCATCCAAAAGGTCTTCCAAGAATTCCTCTGCGGTTGCGGGATTTTCCAGGAGGAGGAAGGTTTGCCCGTTCAATCTCACGGAAGCGGCGGTTTCGCCGATGCCCCAGAGTCTTTTTTCAAGGTCGATTTCCTTGGAATCCTTCAAGACTTCGAGGATGTACCACCCGCCCCCCCAAAACAGAAAGAGGGTGAGGAGCAGGAGGAGAAGCGCCAATCCTGCGGGGGAACGGACATATTTGACAGCGGACGTAATCAGAGAAGCGCCTCCGTAGAAAAAGATCAAGGAATCGAAAGAATCAGTCCACCCTGAAATGGCATCCCCGGGTTTCCCTGTTCTGTTGTGCGGCAAAGAGAACGGCCATGGCGGTTTGAACGCCATTGCGAAGCCCGATCAATCCATCGGAAAGCGCGCCCCGTTTATAAAAACGTTCCACTTCCTGTTGGAGTTCCCGGAGAATATGGAGAGCCCGTTCCAGGCGTTTGCTGGTTCTGGTTAATCCCACATAATTCCACATGGTATATTTGATCGTAAGCCAATCCTGGTAAATGAGCGCGGGATCCACTGTCTCCTTTTCATGAATCCACTTTTCGATACTGGGAAAATAATAATCATTTTTGCGACGAATATTGAGAGAAGATTGTCTTCCTGCTTCATATCCCCACACCAGACCTTCGAGGAGAGAGGCGCTGGCGAGGCGGTTGGCTCCATGCACACCGGTGCAGCTGACCTCTCCCACAGCCCAGAGTCTCTTGAGAGAGGCGCGTCCCATCAGATCAACGGCAATCCCGCCGCAGCTGTAATGCGCTGCAGGAACAACCGGGATCGGCTTTTTCGTAATATCGATACCATACTCGGCGCAGTTGTTATAAACATTGGGGAAACGAACGCGCGCCCAGTCCGGATTCAGATGCCTGACATCGAGATAAACGCAGGGTTCATTGTGAGCGAGCATGACATCCTGAATGGCTCTTGCGACAATATCCCTGGGCGCCAGGGAGCCCATGGGATGGATGTCATCCATGAAGCGTTCGCCGTTTCTCCGGATCAGGATTCCCCCTTCTCCGCGCAAGGATTCCGTAATGAGGAATCTTTTTTCATCCTCCTGAAAAAGCGTGGTGGGATGGAATTGAACATATTCAAGGTTGATGAGCCGAACGCCGGCTCTGTATGCGAGGGCGATGCCATCGCCGCGCGCAACGCGAGGATTTGTGGTATGGAGATAGATTTGTCCGAGCCCGCCTGTGGCAAGTATGGTTTCCTTGGCAAAGATGGGGAACACCCATCCCTTTTTCTGATTCAGGGCGTAAATCCCCACGCACATGGGCTCCCGGTAAATATCTCCCGGATTGCGGGAGTGGTGAGATAAGGTCAGAATATCCACTGCCGTTGTATTTTTCAAAATGCGGATGCCCGGATGAGTTTTTAATGCGGAGACAAGGGAACGGATAATCGCCTTACCCGTCCAGTCCGCCACATGAATCACGCGGCTCAAGGAATGCGCCCCTTCGGTTGTGAAATCGAGACGCCCCTTTTCATCCTGATCAAAAGGGATGGCGTATTTATCGATGAGGAGTTTTTTGACCAGCGCCGGTCCTTTTTCGGCAAGCAATTCGACAGCGGGAACATGGCATCTCCCTGCGCCGGCTCTGATGATGTCCTTAGTCAGGAGTTCCGGCGAATCATGCGGGGATTTATAGATGATACCCCCCTGGGCATAAGCGGTATTGCCCTCCATGAGATCGCCCATGCCTGTAACAACCAGAACCCGGGCGCCCTGGTCCGCAGCTGTCAAAGCGGCAATGGCTCCCGCAATCCCGCAACCAATGACTAAAACATCCGTTTTTACGTTATAAGGCATCACTGATTCCTGCTTTCCGGCATTGAACATCAACAAATTTAGTTAGATATTTACCCTTTGAACCTGTCCTGTCAATCAATTCGTTTGCATGGTAAAAAAATCCCTTGCGTGATCATATCGAACAAACTAAGAATAATCATGTTTTTTGATCTATCCATAAATAGAAAGCGAAAGTCTTTTAAAGAAAGGTTGTGAATTGTGTCCGGATCAAGTGGGAAAATGCTCCGAATGTTGCATCCAGGGAAGTTGTTCCTTTTTTTGCTTCTTCTCTGTAGCGTTATAATCGGCTGCGCAACAACCAATACAAAAGGAGAAACGGCGATTCCTCAAACTCTTCCCCTTCATGGAAAGATTGTCATCAGGTGGAAGAAAATCAGGAGTTACGACAGCTATGGCTACAACATAATGCGAAGCGAGACTCGCGAGGGTCCTTTCATCAGGTTGAACCGGGATATTATCCTGGGTTCATTGACGTCGAAACCGGATATTGAATACAAGTTCGTCGATCAGCCCCTGGAAATAGGGAAAATATATTATTACTATGTGGAATCCGTTGATTACGCAGGGCAAAAAAAACAAATGACCCCTTTGACGAAGGTGATTGTCAAGACCCCTGTCAATGAACCTGATTCCCCGGAAGAGTAAAGGAAAAACCACCCGGAATCCCGGAGAAATACCGCTTTGAGGTCTGAATCATGATGAGCATATCCATAAAATCGATAATAAGAATGATTTGTCTTCTTGCATGTCTGTTTCTTTTCAAGGGAGTATCAGCCCTTGAAGTGGATATTCCTGATGATTTGAAGGATGACCGCAACCTGCCGCGCGAGGAACGCATCCGGCGCCACCAGAAGCGGGTGCAACTCATACTCGACGCCCGTAGGAAAACAAAGGAAGAGGAAAAAAAACAGGAGGAGCTGCTCAGACCTCCGCCGCCACAACCAGGCAAACCCTCCCCTCCTCCCCCTCCCTCGGATGGGCTTGGATTCTCATCGACATCGGATAAAACCCTCGCCCAAACCATACTTCACTTCTATCCCTTTGATACCACAGTCAAGGCAGGCGACAGTTTCCTTACAGATATGGTGCTCTTCAATATGGAGAATCAAACTCTTGATTCTTTGAAAGTAACGATCACATTCGACCCCAAAATCATCAATCCCGTTTATGTCAATGACTTCAACCTGAAGGACAGGATCGAGACGCCCGCAAAGTATCAGGTTGACATGGAGCGGGGACGAATTTCATACGATTGCCTTTTCAAAACGCCCCAGAGTCTTGAAAATGAAGATATTCTCAGAATTGTATGGAAGGCGATCAGACCGACCGAGTTTACAGAAATCAGTTTTGACCTGACGGAAGATGCGACCTCCCTTCTATCCAATAACAAGGATGTTCTCGGAACTCCCCATACCCGGCAGGATGGAATCATTCCCACAGGCGTAACGATCCTTTCCGATATGAAATCCCGAGACGATTTCATGATCGTTGACAAGGAAATCATTTCCCAGGCGGGATTGAATCCAGCCCACGAAATCGAAGGGCATATTATTCTCTATTTTGAAACAGAGAAAAAACCCATCAAAGCCGGGGATATTTTCGACGTTTCCATCATGCTGTCCAATCATCAGGGGCAAGCCTGCGACAAAGTGTCCCTGCTGCTCCGTTTCGATCCCGGGGTTCTGAAGGTTGTGGATTGGGATAAAAAAAACAGGATCGGCGTTGGCGTCAATATTCAGGATGGTTTTTCCCGGAAACGTTACCCGTTCGACTTTCATATTCGAAATGAAGCCAGCAACTTTACCGGAATAATCGATTACCGGATGGGCAGTTCCAAACCGGTAACGCCTCCATCCGGCGAATTAGCCAAAATTCGTTTTCAAGCCATTGCTCCATCCGAAGAAACCGGCGTCTTCTTCATCCATAAAAAGGATATGCGGGGCGCCAATACTTCTGTCGCGCTTATGGGGGCGGAATTGATTTCACCGCAGCAGTGGCGGGATGAGACGAACCATGGGCTTATCCTGCAGGTTATCGAGCCCTGATGTCAAGGCGTTGATCGGATTATGGCAACCGCATATTCCAATCGGAAAAAAATCGAAACCATCCTGAAGCGTGAAAAAGGAACGATCAGGAAGGTTTTTGGAACCTGTCCCTCCGTGGGAATTTGTTTCCCGAACTCCTATTACATTGGTTCCTCCAATCTGGGATTCCATTTTCTCTATGACCGCGTCAATCAGCGTCCCGATTTTCTGGCGGAACGTTTTTTTGCGGATCGCATCCCGGCGTTATCCCTCGAAAATCTGCAGCCTCTGAATGCGTTTGATATTGTCATGTTCTCCATATCTTTCGAGACAGACTTTGCGGGGGTATTACAAATACTGAAAACCGCCGGGCTTGATTTCCTGAGAAAAGACAGAAAACCGGACGATCCTCTGATTGTATGTGGAGGAATCGCGGTAACCATGAATCCCCTTCCCTTGTATGATATTGCAGACCTTTTGGTCCTGGGAGATGGGGAAGAAACGCTTCCTGTCTTCCTCGAAACCTTTCTCCATACAAGGGGGGATAAACGGGCTTTACTGGAAGAGATGAACAACCGGAATGGTTTTCTGGTTCCAGGAAAAAACTCTTCTGATAATATTTCCTTCCAGGGAAAAAGGGCGGTTTGTTCCAACCTCGATCAGCATCCTTTATCGAGCGTTTACGTAACATCCGAAACGGAATTCGCCAATACATGTCTTGTTGAAATATCCCGGGGGTGTCCATACCACTGTTCGTTCTGCTATGTAGGATATAATCAGAATCCCTTCAGAACGAGGAGCCTCGAATCCATAAAAGGAATCATACGTCATAAGAGGGCGTTAACCCGGCGCTTTGGATTGATATCCTCCGCGGTAAACTCCCATCCTGAAATCTTTAAGATCTGCGAATGGGGCGTGGAGCAGGGATTGGAGATGTCGTTTTCATCCTTGAGAGTGGACGATATTTCCCCCCGGATACTGGAAATTCTCGCCAAAAGCGGACAACGCACCATGACGATTGCGCCGGAAACAGGCTCCGACTCCTTTCGCCGTTCGATCAATAAATCCCTGACAAATCGTAAAATGCTCGAATCATCGGAAGCGGCGCTGAAAGCAGGGATCAGGAATCTCAAGTTATATTTCATGCTTGGACTTCCCGGGGAAACGAGAAGGGAGATCGAGGCGTCCGTGGACCTGGTAAAGGCGATTCAAAATATTTGCGTTCCGGAATGGAGAAAGAGGAAGGAAATGGGAGAGATGGCTGTTTCCGTATCGTTTTTCGTACCCAAGCCGGGGACCCCCTTTGCCGATTATAGGTTCCAGGAAATTGGGGATTTGAAAAAAAGGCAACAGTTCTTCCAGGCGGAATTAAAAAGGACGCCTCATGTGAAGTTTCATCCGGCGAATCCTCATGAGGCGCTTGCGCAAGCGGTTTTATCGCAGGGGGGAAGGGAAACCTCTGAAATTCTGATTTCCAAAATAAACGGGCTGCTCAGCTGGAAAGCAGCCCTGAAGAATTTAACGCCGCCAAAAAGTCCCTGATATTTATATCACCGCCTGTTCGGAAGCCTTGTCGAAGAAGTGGCATTTATTTATATCAACGAGGAGTTCCATATTTTCATCCACTTCCGCCTTGACATGGGCGTCCATGCGGGAAATGAAAGGGGTTTTCCCGGTTGTAAAATAGATGTATATTTCAGCGCCCATGGGCTCTATGATTTCCACCTTGGATTTTACGAGTTCCATCCCCTGGCGTAACTGCAAGGTGGCGTCTTTTTCGTAAATGTGTTCCGGTCTGATGCCGCAGATGATTTCCTTTCCTGCATAAGGGGCAAGTTTTTCCTTGAATTGAGAGGGTATCTTCACCTTGAAATTCCCTTCATCAAAGAAAATCTCCTGGTTTTCCGAAACCATCTTCCCTTCAAAGAAGTTCATAGGAGGACTTCCGATAAAACCGGCGACAAACTTGTTTTTCGGGTAATCATACAGGGTGATGGGATCATCTATCTGCTGGATCAAACCGTCCTTCAACACGGCGATGCGATCGCCCATGGTCATGGCTTCGATCTGATCATGGGTGACATAGATCATGGTTGCCTGGAGCCTGGCGTGCAGTTTCGAGATTTCGGTTCTCATCTGAACGCGAAGCTTGGCGTCGAGGTTGGAAAGCGGTTCATCAAAGAGGAATACCTGAGGTTTTCGTACGATGGCTCTCCCCACGGCAACCCTCTGGCGCTGCCCGCCGGAGAGGGCTTTGGGCTTACGATCCAGAAGATCGGAAATGCCCAGGATTTCCGCTGTATCGCGCACCCGTTTATCGATTTCCGACTTGGGATACTTTCGCAGTTTAAGCCCGAAAGCCATATTTTTATAAACCGTCATGTGAGGATACAGGGCGTAATTCTGAAATACCATGGCAATATCCCGGTCTTTGGGAGGAACGTCATTTACCAGGCGTTCTCCGATAAAGATTTCTCCGGAGGTGATTTCCTCCAACCCGGCAATCATGCGTAATGTCGTGGATTTTCCGCATCCGGAGGGGCCTACCAGTACGAGAAACTCCTTGTCCTTGATTTCCAGGGAGATGTTATCCACAGCGACAACATTTCCCGGGAAGACTTTTGTCACGCTTTTCAAATTAACATGCGCCATTGGATTCCCATGCCTCCTCTTTATTGGGATTGACTCGAAACTTCTTCTTTCTCCCTAGCCCAGGGAGCAAAAAAGGAAAGCAGATTGATCATAGTATTCCGCAAATCCTTTCGATTCGTAACAATATCTATAAAGCCATGATCCCTAACGAACTCCGAACGCTGAAAACCCTTGGGGAGAATCTGGTTTATGGTTTGCTGGATAACCCTGGGACCCGCAAATCCTATGAGGGCGTTCGGTTCCGCAATGATGACATCCCCCAGGGAGGCGTAACTTGCCATCACGCCGGCTGTCGTGGGATGTGTCAGAACGGTAATATAAGGAATCTTCGCCTCGTTCAACCGGGCAATCGCCATGGAGGTTTTCGCCATCTGCATCAGGGAGAGAATCCCTTCCTGCATGCGTGCGCCTCCCGATGCGCAGATAATGACAATCGGCAGCCTCTCTTTAAGGGAACGTTCAAAGGCGCGGGTAATCTTTTCCCCTACAACGGAACCCATGCTTCCTCCGGCGAAATTGAATTCCATAACCCCCGCCACCACTTTATATCCGCCGCATTTTGCAATGCCTGTAATGACCGCGTCCTTCAAACCAGTTTTTTTCTGATACGAAACCAAACGATCCATGTAATTCATGGTATCGAAAAATTCCAGAGGATCTGTAGGATCGAGTATGTCCTCATCCGCTATAAAGGATTCAGGATCAAAGGTAATACCTATGCGATCCCACCCGGATACCCGATCATGGAAATTGCATTTAGGGCAAACCCACAAATTCTTCTCATAATCCCTGGCTAAGAGGATATGCAGGCACTGCTGGCATTTGTGCCAAAGACCATCCGGGATATCCACCCGTTTTTTCTCTGTGGGTTTCAATACAGTATATTTTCTCTTCCGGAACCAGGTCATAACGCCATCATCTTCGACAAAACTATCATTGCGCAAACAACTTTAATTACCTATGAAACTCGGGGATATACTGTCAAACATAATTCAATATAAAATAAAAATATTTGACTTATTTCCCATTTAATTGGATATAACTCCAGATCATTCAAAGATGTAATATGAAATACAGGATTTTACTTGTTTCCCATTCATCGGAGGTTTCCGGAGCGCCGCGGGCGCTTCTGTATATAGCCTCGAGCCTTTCGCGTGATGCGTTTGACCTCTTTTTATGCGCGCCGGAAGCGGGCGGTATAGCTGCTGAAGCCGAAAAAAACGGCATTCCCGTAAAAATCATCCCGAATCCCCAGATCGGTTTCAATGAAGAGAGAAACCCGCTTAAAAAACTGAAAATCCTCTATAAACGCCTTTGTTTCATCCGAAATTTCCGGCGCGAAGTCAAAAAGGGACGCTACGATCTCATTTATATGAATTCTTCCGCTTCATTTTATGCAGGCATTGCCCTACTGGGGCTCAAGGTCAGAACTATCTGGCATATCCATGAAGATTTGAATCCGAACTTCTTGAATCGCCTGAAAGCCCGCCTCATTGCAAAATCAGCCGTCCGCATTGTTTTTGTCTCCCCCTCCAACATTCCCTGCTTCGCCCCTTATCTTTCCAATAAAAAATATCAGATAACGCCTAATGGCGTTCAAATTGAGAAAATAGAGAGATTCTCGATCGATGAGGAATATCGCAGACTTTTCAATTACAATCCGGAAGACCGGATCATTGGCATGATTTCCTTTATCAGCAGAAGAAAAGGCGTGGATATCTTCCTGAAGGCGCTCTCCCGAATTCTGCCTGAATACCCCCGAATAAAAGGCGTTATTGCAGGAGATAAGAACAACGCAGATTCTCGCTATCTCGATGAACTTGATATGCTTCTTCAAATACCCGAATTAAAGGATCATGCGTTCTTTCCAGGGCATTGCGCCAACATTCCCTCTTTTCTGAACAGCGTTGAAATATTCGTATTGCCCTCGCGAAATGACCCCATGCCCCTGGTTTTGCTGGAAGCCATGGCAGCAGGCAAAGCCATTGTGGCTGCGGATGTGGGGTGCGTGAGAGAAATGCTCGATCCGCCGAATGCGGGCGTCGTTGTCCCTCCGGAAAACCCGGAAATGATTGCCGAAGAAGTTCTGAAATTATTGAATGATCCTGACAAAAGAACGCAAATGGGGCAAAACGCCCGGGAAAGGGCGCGCCAGCGTTATTCCATGGAAACCTTCCGCAGAAAGATCGACATGTTGATCGAAGACGCCCTGAGGTAATTTTCGATTCCCTCCCCTTACAAAATGTAACAATTTATTATAATCTTTAATCATTTTATTCGTATTAAGGTAATTATCTTTTTTTAAACCATTCAATATTTTTTTGTTTGACAATAAATACTGAATTTATTTGGATCCAACTATTAGCTGAGTAATAGAAACGTTCTTTCGATAAATTTTTTTATGCCCTCATTTCTTTAAAATTCTTCTGAAATGATTTCATTGCGCAGGGGGGATTATGAATAATAATAAGAAGTCTCTTGATGAATGGGCTGATATTATTTCCGTATTGGATAATGAAATCCCGAGAACAACTGAAAACAGAGAGGATTTCCGCCTGCTTCATCACTCGGAGCGATGGAGTCCCAAGCTGCTTTCTGAATATATTAATGAATATATCGAAGATCTTAAAAATATCTTGTCTGATCCTGACAAACTTGATGAAATAATCGGAAACTTCTGGAAACCCCAAAATAACAATAAACCGCGGATAAATAATAGTGGCGGCGATTTCAGGAAATTTCTTGAAAATGCTCTTGAGATAGCAATGGAGCTTTCAGAACCATATAATTCCAGGAAAAAATTAAACGCAGGAGCGATTTATCTTTATGATGATCAATATGATGAACTGGTAATGGTAAGCAGCAAGGGATTTCCATTGAATTGTAATGATGATAAATTTAGACAACAGGCAATTCTGGCATACAAGAAAAAAAATGAAGATAAAATAGCCGAAAATTTGACTTCCAACCTCGATAAACTTAAATATATTCGTGATAAGCTTCGTCCCATTGCGGCAAACAAGGTTATGCAGCGTGATCCATGGCTTCGGGAAGAGTTGCGCGGGGGTTACGAACAAAAAAATGGAAATCTGGATCTTGATAATCTGGATTGCAACGAACTTCTGATTGGCATTGCCTATTACATCCCCGGAAGCGGGATCACGGGGCAATTATTTGACAAGGATAAGGGCCCGGAACTGGAGAGGATTCCCCTTACAGAGGGCAATTTCAAAGAAAATTTTAAGAAAGGTTTGAAATCTGTTTCTGGTGAGTTGCAAAAACATTTAATAGACGAACTGCTTTACAAACGCACCATTGTATTTAAGCGTCGCGATGATATGGCTGCGGGAAGGCAGGTGCAAGCGGGATATTACGAAGGTCTCCAGTTCGCCGACTCCAAGTTTATTGGGCCATTTCTCGGAACGGTTCTTCGTTTCAATGGAGAACATTTTGGAATCCTCAAGGTGGAGAGGCCTCAAATTGACATAAATAAAGCTTCCAACAAAAAATTTAATTTATTTAATTGCAAGCTGGAACTAAAAAATAAAGAAACGCCGGATAATAAAAGGAAACGCCGTGTGGAACCATATCAAGAGGTCGAGATTCGACGATTTCTCCTGTTTTCATATATATTGTCAGGAATCCTTTATATCCTCAAGTATCATTATGGCAAGGATTTGAGGGAAGCCTGGACATCTTTGTCTATTCAGGGATCCAAGGTTTAAGGGGATATAACGATATGATAAACCTGCGAGAGATTCTGAAGGAATGCGAGCCAAGCCTCTGGACATCCCTCGAAGGGGCATGGAAAATCGCCCAGAATGAATGGTTTTCCGCTTTGAAGATGGAAAGCGAAAGCCATGGGGGCGAACCCCATGTAAAATCCGTTGAAGAATGGCTGAACCGGATCGCAGAGGCTTGCAAGCCGATATGGCGCCCCCAGGGCGAAATCCCCTTTTCCTTCAATCCGGTTGAGATATACATCACCCTTTGCAGCGTTCTATTCCATGATATAGGGAGGGGACGCCCCTGTGAAGATCATGGAAAGGTCAGTCGCGAGATTATCGAGCGGCACTGGGCTCAACTGGGCATACACGATAAAAGAATCGCCCATGAGATAGGTTTGATCTGTCAGTTCCACACCTCCAGTGAAACTTGGCCCCATCACTCAATAACCACGATCCATCCCTGGGGCGTGGTTCATATTGAGGCGATCGCTTCCCTCCTTACCCTGGCGGATGAACTGGATACCGCTTATACCAGGTCGTTGCCGGAATACATCAAAGACCCGAGGCTTTTACTCAAAAACGAAGGACTCATAGGGCTTAACGATCTTATGGATATGGAAGAGGATTTCTTTACGAAGGGCTTGTTCCGTGAATTTATCGGCGACGTGAATCTCGATCCGGATTCCAATCTGATAAAAACAGTCCTTTTCAATAACTGTTTACCGGGGCAATACCCGCCTATTGATTCCCGTGATACGGATAAGAGCGCCTCTTCATCATGGCTGAAAAATTTCAGGAATCAAAAGTCAATTACCGAAGATAATTTTTCCACGGAAGATCACTTTTTCAGTTACCTTCAGGAAATGCGTTCGCAGATCAACGTCAACATTCATAACCTTCTGGCGCATCAGTTTCAAAAAGCCGACAACTTCGATCGCGTCAAGTTGATTCATGATCTGAATATTCCCGAGGATTATCCGCTTACCCGGAATCTGATTTATAATCTTCATTTATGGAACAGGCAGATAACGACCGGGCCGAATCGCATGGCGCACAGGGAGAAAGAGGAACAAAAGGATTTTTGCGCTACCGTCAATCTTATTAAAGATACCATTTCCGAAGTGGAACGAAAAATCAGGGGAAATTCAGGTAAGCACGACGAGAACTTAAAAGAAAACATCAAATATGTTGGAAAAAAGAAGAATGGATGGGATTTACTCAAGCTCCTTAAGCTTCTTTTCCGTTACCTTGTTTACCTCCATTTTCGAAAAGAGATATTGAAAACCGAGCAACGCGATGGAAAAGATAAGGTGGAAGATTCATCATCCGCGCTTTATGATCATTGGAAGAATTATATTAATTTCAACAAACCAAATATAAAGTTAAATAATGAACAATCTTTTAATTATTATATTACAGCTTTGGAAACGAAACTTGAGAGAAAAACCGAGATCAATGAGGAAATTAGCGCCCTGAAAGATCTGATCAGATTGCTGGGAGAAAATCATTCATCATATATCAGAAATCCCCATCAAATCCTGCTTTTGATCTTTCGATATCTCCTTCACTTCGATTTGTTCCAGCTGGCTGAGGATTTAAACATTAATAAGAGGAACAGAAAGCCTACTGAACTGGCGCTTCGTACAAGAGACAGCTGGACGATCAAAGATTTCCATAGGAACGTCCTTTTTGCCTTTCACGTTTACCTCGCCAACGTAAGATATCTCTGGAAAAGTAATGATGAGATTGATTTCAGATATGAAGCAAGGGGAAAACTGGAGTCCGCTTTCAGCATTGAAGATGATGTCAAAGGGTATCGTGAACTGCTGAAAAGGCTTTCCCCCATATTCAGGCAAAATATGGGAAATAAGACAAATGCCAAATCAAATAATAAAAAGGATATTGAAAAGGAACTTCTTGAAAGAATTAATCCCGGTAAGGAATTGCTCGATGATCTGCATAAATTTTCCGAGCGATCGTTTGAGATAGGCTCTGGTCAATTCTTACTGGCAAAGGATTTTGAATTTGCCGTGCGTTTCATGTTCATGCAATGGCTAAGCGGGGACATCCTGAAAAAAAGGAAAAAACTTTATACTATTCTCCCGGGATTGGAGAAACTGGAAATTCCCTTCCGGGAATGGTATATCGAGTATAATAACCATCTTTTCGACGGCTACTGGAAACTCAGGATCGAGCCAAGTTTGACCGTAAAAAGAATGATAGAACTTTTTGAAGCCGTCTTGCATTTGGAAGAAGGATTGCATACAGAGTACTTGTTGATTTCATGGGATACGCTCGCTGCGGAATTGCGCGATCCGAAAATGGTACGCGTAAAGGCAGCGGCAAAACGCATGGCTAACCTGATTCAAATCTTCAAATCACTCAATGATTTATTTCCGCAATCAAAATCATCATCTCCTGATTCTGACACAATGAAAGGGCATTTTCACTTTGGACATCTGCTTCTTTCTGAAATGAATTACAACAGATCAAACAAAATATTGAATCTTGAAACCTCTCATTCCGGATGGAGATTGAATAAAAATTCCGATTCAAACGTTAACTTGGATTATATAAAAGATTATCTGAAAAGAATGGACAATAATCATGAGTGACAATGATAACGCTCAAAAAGAAGAACGCTGTTTTTTCAAAGGCGTACTGGGATTGGATCGCATTTTAAAGCAACAGTCCTTTCCCGCCACCCAGAGGGATCATAACCTGTATTCCCTCCCCTATCCTCAAAAGGGGAAAACAGGTTCATGCAATATCGTAATCCTGGGAGATCCGGGAACCGGCAAATCCACATTAGCCCTTGAAATGGCTTTGGGGCTTCGCGTGGGAAAACTCATAGAAAATAATGTCATCGATGGAAAACCAGCGACTGTCATCTACTACTCCCTGGAACAGGATCGCGATTCCCTCATCAAAAGAATGGACGAAATACAGCGTCCTGATAAACAGCCCGCCGATAAATCGAAAGAAAGGGCAATTTACCTTGAGGGTCCTAAAAATCCCTTTAAAAAAGAAGATTTATTGGTATCAGATAATGAAAAAAAAGAAAAGGCGGATAAAAAAACCAAGGGGCAAACAACCTTGGATAATTTAAATTTAATTCTGATGCCGATTCTTTCCCCCCGCCCCCTTGAACAGATACTCCCCACAGGAGATGAGGGGCGCCAGGAATCCGGTATATTCTGGAAACGACTCGGTGAAATTCGCAACCTGATTGATAATCTGGAACGTATCCGGAAGAATCCCGGGAATCATCTTCCACCGCCCCTTCGAATGGTGATCATTGACAGCTTGAACGTATTCGGCGATAAGACATTAAGCCGCTACTTGATCGATCAGATGTTTTCCTTCTTTTCGGATCGGGGTCTCATCGGCGCGTTCATTGCCGAAGATTTCGATTCCTCGAGAATCGAGTTCGATGAAAAATCCATTTTATCCCCAGGCATAGTAAACCTCGCGGATGTCGTGATTCGCATGAGCTGGGATAAGGAAGAAGGCTACTTTTTTCGTAACATCGAAATCGTCAAATCCCGCCAAACGCCAAATGTCTATGGGCAACAACAAATGAAAATACGCAATAAGGGAATCGAGATTTTTCCCTCGCTTCATAGCTGGTATAATTATCTTCACTCCAGCTCGAAAGAAAAGAATAATGAACAAGAAAATACAAATAGGATTAATAAATTTTTTGACAGTTTTGAAATCAAAAAACCTCATGGAGCGGGCGCAAAAACCAAGAAAAATGATAAGATATATCAGTATTTCAAA
>JAFGFK010000114.1 GCA_016931135.1 Candidatus Sumerlaeota bacterium
AGAAGTTCCGTTTTTTTCAAGCGCTTCAAGGATGCGAGAAATTTCCCGAGCGGCGCCTTCCGGATCAGATTCATCTGTTCTGGCGGGAGATTCATACTGGATTTCCTCCTTCAAGAGATCGAGGCGAGCTTCCTGGAGCCGCTTCACAGCAGCTGTAATGATATTGAAATCCGTCATTTTGGGAAGCCCATCCGGATCATTGCCCCCAGCGGCGTATGACTCGAAGAATCGCAGGATCATTTGTTCCGTTTTATCCCACAGGATTTCGATGCGGCTGGTAAGATTCTTTCTTTTTTCAAAAATATCATTCATGTAAAAAAGCCTTTGTTAAGGTTTAAACGCCTTGCGTTTATTAAAACGCACCATAAAAGACAATCCACAGGAAGTCAATTCCCACAAGGGAACTTACAAACCCTTGCAGGAACATAATTTAAGCCGCTTTTTGAAATATAGGAAGAATTTGGGGGAAAGGGGGGGATATTTCCCTGCGAAGCGGAGCCGTAACCAAATTTAAAATGAATCCATCTTCGTTATCACGCCTAAAGCGTGATAACTTCGACGCGACAAGAAATATACAATGAAAAACTTGTCCACCATAGTCACACCTGAAGTGTGACGACGGTGGATGAAAAATTAAGGTATAAAAATAAATAGACATAAAACGTTCAAATAAATAGGTTTACATAAACAACATGATTAAGCGTAAAAAAAGGCTTGACTTAGGAGATGGGATAGACGTAATACGATAAAATCATCGTACGATAAAATCATCGTACGATAAAATCATCGTATGTTTGGGGGTGGATTATGAGTGCATCTGAAAAATACATACCTGTTGAGGCAAGGTTTGCCTCAGTGGATGAATCCAACGCCGAAACTTTCGTAATCGGAAGGGATCAATGCGTTAAATCCTTCTGGGATACCTTGAAATCGGGAAGTATAAGGGTACTGGCGGAACGAAGAATGGGTAAAACCTGGGTGCTTCACCTTGCCCTTGCGCGAAAACCGGAATGGAGCCTTCCCCTGTTTTTTAACGCTGAGAAGATTGACTCGGCTCCTCAATTTGTATGGGAACTGAATAAAGAACTGCATAAGAAAAAACTCATAACCGGAACATGGTTTAATACCGTGGATAAATGGTTTGACCAATTCCGCAGAACGATTCAAATGATTCAGGGGCAGAATCTCGGAAAATTCACAATCCCGAAGATCGATCCCTGGGAATCCCTCCTTCATCACACCTGCAATGAGTTTGTAAAACACGCCAGGGAAAAGAATCCGGTCCTTATAATTGATGAACTTCCCTATCTCCTGGATAAATTGATCAAGTCCAAATACCAATCCGACGCTATTCAATTAATAGATAACCTTCGTGATATTCGTCATGCGAATCCAAACATTAGAATGGTCTTTTGCGGCTCTCTTGGACTCCATGTTGTTCTCTCTCAGCTTAAGGAATATGGCTACACGGGAACGCCCTTCAATGATATGCCGCCATTTGACGTTCCCCCCCTTGAAAAAGATCAGGGGAGATACCTGGCTGGTTGCCTTCTGCTTGGAGAGAAACTGCCGCTTACTGACATCGATTCCGTTGCCATTGCCGTATCCGAAGCGGGAAGTTATGTCCCCTTCTACATTCAACATATCGTGAAATGGATGCGTTCAAATTCCATACCAGATAAACCCTGGTTGCCTCAGGACGCCCTTTCCATTCCAGATATTTGGTTCAAATCAAATGACGATCCAGCCGAAATATCCTATTATGACTCAAGACTGGATTCGTATTACCCGGTGGATCTTGTCGATAAGGCGAGATCCGCGCTTAACGTGATTTCCAGGGAAAAAGAGGGAATGACTTTGGATGACATCGTTAATTTAGCCCGCCATCAACCTAAAACGCTTAACTGCGATATGGAACAATGCTCCAGGGTTTTGGATATCCTGCACAAGGATCATTACATTACGATGCAAAATGATCGTTGGCGTTTCAAACTGGATATTGTAAGAAAATGGTGGTGGAATAAAAGGGGGAAATACGGCGTATGAAGGGTTTAAACGTACAAATGCTGTTCAATCCCCAATCCTGTTCCCTTGAGATTCTGGAGGCGACTCTTACGGAGAAGAGAAGAAAACTTGCGGAAACGATTCTTTCCCAGATCGAGGATTCCATCGCATCAAAGGGCTCTCATAATAATCTTATCATAGGACCCCGCGGAACGGGAAAAACGCATGTTCTTCATTATATAAGAAGGATCCTCCGGGAAAAAAGATACCCTGGAAATGACGTATGTAATGTGATAGCGCTTTCAGAGGATGAACGCGGTATCACGTCGATGCTCCATTTTCTGATTGCGTGCCTTCGCGCAGCTGGGGTTGAAAATGAAAAACTCATAATCATGCTCGATCCTGATGATCGCGTTCGCGCAGTTGAAGACGCGGAAAATTTATTCAGGCAAATAACTCGACAAAAACCCACCTTGTTGATCATGGAAAACCTCAGCGACATCTTCGATGGGCTTGGCAAGGAAGATATGCCCAAGTTAAGGGCGTTTCTTCAATCCAATCCCTACATATCCATATTAGCGTCATCGATTTTCCTCTTCAAGGAAAGCAATAAACCTGATCATCCCTTTTATGGATATTTTTCCATTCATCCCCTTCCCTTTCTGGATTCTCGTGAAGCCAGGGAATTCCTTATCCTGCTTTCCAAAGTCAACGACAAAAACAATTTGAATTCGATTTTAAATACCGATCTTGGGCAAAGAAGGGTTAACGCCATTCATCACCTTACAGGTGGAAATCATCGCCTCCTTTCCATGTTGAGCCATTTCCTGAATTCTGAAGGATTGGATGAACTTGTTGCTCCCTTTCAACAAATGGTGGATCGGGAACTGACTCCCTATTATCAGCAGCGGCT
>JAFGFK010000115.1 GCA_016931135.1 Candidatus Sumerlaeota bacterium
AAACAAACCGCATACCGTATTTTAGTCTCTTCTTCACCGGACATATTAAAGGAAGAAAGGGGAGACCTGTGGGATAGCGGGAAAATCGAATCCGATGAAACCCTCAATGTCTTTTATAATGGAAAAGAACTGGTTTCCCGCACGAGATATTTCTGGAAGGCGCGCGTTTGGGATAAGGATGATGCGGCGTCCCCGTGGAGCCAGGCCGCATGGTTTGAAACGGCATTCTTGAAAAATGAGGATTGGAAAGCCAAATGGATCACCTGGGATCGGGGTAATGCGGAAGGTTTCGATATGAAAAACGCATCCTGGATCTGGAGCGCCGCGCCTTCCTCTCAAAAAAACAATGCGCGTTATTTTCGCAAGAGCGTTTCCCTTCCGCAAAAACCCATCAAACAGATTCTCCTCGGGGCTGCAGCGGAAAAGGAATTCATCTTTTATGCAAACGGATGCGAAGTTGCCCGATGGGATAACGGGAAGAAAATCCTTCTTACCGATATGACGGGTCTTTTGAAAAAAGGGAAAAATGTTTTATGCGTTCAGGCGAAAGGCGGAAAAGGCTTTCCGTTGGGATTTTCGGGAAAAATGAGAATCATTTTTTGCGACAAATCCGAGATGGTAATCACAACGGATAAAACATGGAAGGCTTGCGATAAAATTCAGAAAGACTGGCATAAGATCGATTTCCAGGATGCAAAGTGGGAAAAGGCAAAGGAGAATGGCGTTTACGGCTGTGCGCCATGGGGTGAGCTGAATTTCTCGGGGCTCAAATCGCCTGCGCCGCTTTTCCGTAAGGAATTCACCGCTTCACATAAAATCAAACAAGCCCGACTTTATATTTCCGGGCTCGGGTATTACGTTGCCCGCATCGATGGAAAAAAAGTCGGCAATAACGTTCTCGATCCGGGTAATACAAATTATAACAAGCGCGCCCTGTATTCGATCCATGATGTTACGGAACTCGTTGATGAAAAGAAGAACTGCATTGCCGTGGAACTGGGGCGCGGTTTTTTCGGGCTCAAATCCCCCAATGTATGGAATTGGGAAAAAGCGCCCTGGCATGGCGACCCCAGGATGATCCTTCAACTGGAAATGGAATATATTGATGGAACAAGGGAAATTATTGTGAGCGACGAATCCTGGAAGGCGTCCCCGAGCCCCACCATATCCGATTCCATTTATTGCGGCGAATCGTATGATGCGCGAAGGGAAAAAACCGGATGGGATTTGCCAGGATACAGGGATTCCGATTGGGCGAACGCAACGCCATGCCCCTCACCAGCTCCGGTTGTAAAGGCTCAAACCCTTCCCCCCATTCAAAAGATCGAGGAAATCACTCCGAAGAAAATCACAAAAACAAAGGCGGGCTCTTTTGCGTTTGATCTTGGCATGGTTACTTCCGGATGGATCAGGCTGCGCGCAAAGGCGAAATCAGGAACTTTCATTACCATAAAATATGGCGAGAGATTGAATGGCGATGGTACGGTCAACAACGCGAATGACATTGTGTATGAACCCAATCAGCAGGATACTTATATCTTCAAGGGAGCCGGAGTTGAAACTTATGAGCCTCGATTCAGCTACAAGGGTTTTCGATATGTGGAAATTATCGGTTTGGAAAAGGCGGATAAAAATATTCTTACGGGAATTTCCGTTCATTCGAATGTAAAAGGCTCCGGAGAATTCCGCTGTTCCAACGAACTCTTCAACCAGATTTACCGGATCACGCGCCGCACCATCCTGAACAATCTGCACAGCATCCCCACCGATACGCCGGTGTACGAGAAAAACGGTTGGACAGGCGATGCGCAGCTCATTGCGGAAACGGCGATTTTCAATTTCGACATGCATGCCTTTTATTCCAAGTGGATAACCGATCTCCGCGATGCCCAGCAAGATAGCGGGATGATTCCGCTCATTGTTCCCTTCGGAATATGGGGAGCGGAGAATTCCCCCGAATGGGGGTATGTGCACATATCTCTTCCCTGGGATTTATACTGGTATTATGGAGACAAAAAAATACTGGAAGATCATTATACGAGTATGAAAAAATATGCGGACTTTCAAATTTCGAGGTTGAATGATTACAAAGCCTCCAGCTGCCTTTCCGACTGGGTGGCGCCGCAAACCGTTTCGGATTCCCCCCATGGTAACGTGATTCCCCAGGCGCCAGAGGGCAATCTGATCACGTCCACCGCGTATGTTTTTGCAGCGCTCAGGATTGTCGCCCGGGCTGCCGAGATCATGGGAGAAAAGGAGGTTGCGGAAAAATACCGCGCCGTGATGGAGAAGATAAAAGAGGCGCTGAACCGGGATTGCCTGGATAAGGAAGCAGGCGTTTATCGCACCAATATCGCGGTGGGATACCGCCAGACATCCAACATCCTTCCCCTTGCGTTCGGGATTGCGCCACAGGAATTAAAAAACAGGGTGGCGGATAATCTTGCCATCCATGTTCGAAAAAAGGGCGATCACCTGGATACCGGAATTCTCGGAACAAAATACATCCTGCCGGTTTTAACGGAAAATGGATTCGGGAATCTGGCGTACAATGTGGCGAACCAGAGAACCTATCCCAGCTGGGGCTATTGGATAGAACAGGGCGCAACGACCTTGTGGGAATGCTGGGAACTGGCGTCCCGTTCCCTGGATCATTACATGTTCGGAACCGTTGTGGAGTGGTTTTATAAATACATTGCGGGGATCCGCCCCTTATCCCCGGGATTCCAAACTATCAGGATCAAGCCGCCCCTTTTCGGGGATTTGAAAAACGCGTCTGCGACTATTCATACAGTAAGGGGCGCGGTTTCCGTTGAGTGGAATAAAAAACCGGGCGGAATCTTTCAGATGAAAATCTTAATCCCGGTGAATACAACTGCTGAAGTTTACATCCCCTGTAAAAAGGGGAGTAAAATTCAGGAAGGAAATATTCCCACGAACAAAGTCGATGGAATCCAATTCCTGAGATGGAAGGATGGCTATGCCCTGTATGCGGTTGGTTCGGGCGATTACGATTTCAAAAGTAAAATATAATACCAGGCTGTTTGCGCCTTTTTTTTGAAGCAGCCCTCATATATTTATTGACAAGTTATTATAGATATGACAAGGTATTCTTATACTTGTATTGAGCCTTATATTTGTTCGTTTGTTCTGTTCTTCTTTCTTTCGGGTTAGGGTAGGGAGATCGATAACAGGAAAGGAACCAAATTATGACCCGAAGAATCGAATGGGAAAAGATCAAGATCGACGACATTCCTTATGAATCCGCCGGCGCGTTCGATGTGAACAACGATGGCTTCCTTGACATTGTCTGCGGCGAATTCTGGTACCAGGGGCCAGGGTGGGCAAAACATAAACTCTGCAACGTCATGAAAGAGGGAGAATACTATGACGATTTTTCCACGATCCCCATGGACATCAACAGCGACGGTTTTTTGGATTTCGTAACAGGCGGCTGGTTCGGGCAAACCCTTTACTGGCGGGAAAATCCCCAGGGAAAACCAGTGGAATGGATTACCCACGTGATCGACAAATGCGGCAGCATCGAAACGACAAGGGCATGGGATGTGGATGGCGACGGCGAACTCGAGATCGTTCCCAATACCCCCGGTAATCCGCTCGTTTTCTACAAACTTGTCAAAGACAAGTACGGAAATGGAACCGGTCAGTTCAAAAAACACATCGCCTCGAACCGCCCATCGGGACATGGGCTGGGTTTTGGAGACATCCTCGGAAACGGGAAAGGCGCCTTTATCCTGCCGGATGGCTGGTTTGAGGCGCCAAAAGACCCCCTGAACCAGGAATGGATATTTCACGAGGAATTCAAACTGGGCAATTCCAGCGTTCCCATCATCGTGGCGGATGTGAATGGCGATAAAGCGCCGGAACTGATCGTGGGTCAAGCTCATGGCTACGGGCTGGATTACTATACGCAAAACGCCGATGCCTCGGGAAAAAAAGTCTGGACAAAACATCCCATCGATCCTTTTTTCTCGCAATATCATGATATGCAATGGGTGGATATCGATGGCGACGGTATCTGCGAACTTGTTACGGGGAACCGCTACCGCGCTCATTGTGGAACTGAGCCGGGAGAAACGGATATTGCCGGGCTGTTTTATTTCAAGTGGAACGGGGAATCCTTTACAAAAAATATAATCGATTTTGGAAATGTTCCCCATCATTCTGGAACAGGGATATTTTTCACGGTGATCGACATCAATGGAGATGGGCTTCTCGATATTGTGGCGCCGGGAAAGGAGGGACTGTTTCTGTTCATAAACCGCGGCCCGGAAACGGTAGGGGCAAAAGGGTAAAAATGCGGAATGCAAGAGTTTTATCAAATAATGTTTGAATACCGCGCTTCAAACTTTTAACTTTAAACTTCAAACTTCTCATGCGGAATGCGCCCTCCTTCGTTAAGCCGTTGGCTTGACTACGGAGGGTTAA
>JAFGFK010000116.1 GCA_016931135.1 Candidatus Sumerlaeota bacterium
CATGGAACAAGGATATACTTATATACACACGTAAGGCTCTTTCCATTATTTCTCCCCGATTTGCAATAGTAAAGGGCAACGCGTTCGTTGCAGACGCTATCGCAACAGCAAAAATACTTAAAGATGGTGACCTTGCTTTCATTGATCCTCCATATTCGGGTGTTCAATACAGTCGTTTCTACCACGTACTTGAAACTATTGCTAGAGGAGAGGCTATAGCTGTTTTTGGTACCGGAAGGTATCCTGATCGTGCATTGCGCCCACAATCCCGATTCAGTCTCAAGAGACATTCCCAAAAGGAACTGTGGAATCTACTTAAAACAATTTCAGATAAGAAGATAAAAGCCATCCTTACTTTCCCCTCTCACGAATGCTCTAATGGGCTTTCTGGTACTATAATCCAGGAGATGGCTAAGGAGTTATTTGATGTAAAGGTCAATATTGTTGAAAGCAAATTCAGCACTCTTGGAGGAAATAATAAATCTGGAACTGGACGTGAAGCAAAACGAATAACAAAAGAATTGATTCTAACATTATACCCTCGTTATTGATTCTATAGAATAAATTATTATTATTGTGAACAACGATTTGGGATTCTCAAGTCTTTTTCCTCTCAAGTTATTGGGGAATGATTTGAGGGGAGATTTTAGCCAAAATTGATTCGAAGAAAAGATGGGGGAAGGATTTATTCGTATTCAATTTCCTTGCCATATCGAAGTAGATTTTCCTTTGTTCCGGATATGCCATTCCCAGGGCGATTAGAATGTATATCTTCTGGCGGGGCGCAAAAGTCAGGGAACAGATTTGCGTCGGATCAGGCGCCTTGATTCCTTCCAGGCAATCCGCAACCCGTCTCTCCTCCCAGATTTCTTTTCGGAGAATCTCACAAGCCTTGCCCAGGTATTTCCGAGCGTCATCCTCCCTGTTCGCCTTTTTCATGGCTATATAAAGCAGGAGATAAATATTGCTGTGTTTTTCCTCCATTTTTTCCAGGGCGGCTTTCGCATCTTCCATATTTCCCCGCGTTATGGCAAGATCGAACGCTCTCTCGGGCGTGGGATTTTTATCGATCATGGCGCTCCATGTCTCCAGGTCGCCGGTTAAGTACGCCTTCTCGATATCATATATGGTTTGGACTTCCCTCCGTGCTTCTGATGGTATGAGATCATCATGCTTCACGAACCATCCGCCCAGGGCATTGTCCGCTTCCTTCACTTTTCCCTGGGTTATGAGTATAAACGATATGGATAAAATCACGGAGAGATCGTTGGGATTTTTCTTTAATTCGCCCTGATATTCTGATATCAAATCGTCATATTTCTTCGCTCCTGCGAGTATCTCGAAATAAAGGGCGCGATCTATCAGATCACACGGAAACGATTCCATCATCTTTCTCATGGTTGCAACGCTCATTTCAAATTGAGCGCTGTTCAGGTAATGCATCGCCATGGCGTAATAGCCCCTCTTTAAAGGTTTTGCGCCGCTGACGCTTTTTTGAAACAATCCGACCGCTTCAATCTGATCCGTTACAACCCGCCCCAGAAGATACTGCAAAGCCGGATTTTCCGGATCCGCTTCCAGAAGACTCCGGTATTCCGGCTCCAGGTCGTATTGCGGCTCGTATTTTTCTTTGGCGTTCTGATACATTCTGTGCCATTCTACAAGGATGGGGCGATGACTTAATCCGGAGCTGGCCAGTTCAATATACGCCTTCCCTTCCATAGCCGTTAAAAGATACTGGAGATAACTGTCCGCATTTTCCGGATCACGCAAAAGATGCGTTTTCGCTTTTTCAATGGCGGATTCCTTCCCCATCTTCGCCTCGATCTGTTTCATCTGGATGAGGGGATGTACGCCTTCCGCCGCGGGCAGGCTTATCCTGGTTTTAGCGATGATTTTGTTATCTGGGAGCGAAACGCTCTCCGGATAAGGAATAAACGCATAATCTATTTTGGGAAGGACATAAAAATTTGAGTTGTTATAAAACTTATATTCAGTTGGCGGGGCGTCACCTGGTTTCTCCGCATAATATATCTTCTCCCACAGAAGCACAGCTGCTGTATCAGGATTCACGATAAAAAGCCTTTTGAGAAACATTCGTGTCAAAAAGGGCGTTTTGATGGTTATGGTTTGAGGCTTGATTTTCAGCTCTTCTTCCCTTATCGTGTATTCGAATCTCCCTTCTCCAACCTTGATGGCATGATAATGGTTCGGTTGCAATGCGTATTCTTTTCCTTTTATGTTTATCTTGTATGGTTTGGAGAGCCCGTTGACAAAATAAACCACGCGGGACATTCCTATGGAATATGAACCGTACATTAACAATCCAAGGATGAAGAGGATAATGGCGGGAGCGATAATTTTTGCAATCCCGCCTACTGTATCTTTACCTGTGATGGTTTGAGGAATCCCGATCATTAATTGCCTGCTATGGATTTTCTTTCCGGAGGAAAGGTTCTTTTCCTTCCCAGGGGAATCAATGGGATAAAAAAGAATGTGAAATACAGCGTAGCGTCATAACTGCTCAAAAGCCCTTCTCGCATGCAATGGCTGCATTTCCCCTGATACTGGTGAATATTTCTCTTTCCGTAGCGCCACGTCCCGATTCCATTGATTCTGTATGGCATTGGATTCCCCCTTTTATTTCATTCCACTGAGATTGAATTGCGTACCTGAAACGAAATCATCTCATAGCGAAAATCTGAAGGAAAGATCAAGACATAAATTTCTCTTGCCGATCCATCATGAACAATGCTTGAGTTCTTTTCAATATTTGCCAAACTCCTGTATTTGATTGATAAGGCGCATGGATAATTCATGGGAATCGCTCGAAAAAGCCTGATCGATTATTTTTCCCAGAACGTCGGCATGGTCGTCACCTTTGTCGCCGGCATCCTTTTATATAAATTCCTGGGACCTAAACTTGCCGGAGAATATAACCTTGTCCTTCTCGCCAATCTCTTGCTTGTCCTTTTTACTAACCTCGGGGTGGAAATTTCCACTCGAGTGTTCACCGGCAAAGATCCGCAGAAAACCGCTCAAATCCATTCTGCATCCGCGCTCCTGATAATCGTCATTTCCCTGGTTGTCGCCATTGCCCTTTACTTTTCGCACGATGTTCTTCACCATTACTATTTTAACGATGTGAACAAAAAATATCTGCTCATTGCCGCGCTTCTCCTTCCCTTTTCTCTTTATCAGATCGTGTGGCAGGGGATCATGGTAGGGTTGGGAGAGATCGCGGTTTATTCCCGCGTTTACATGTGGAACCGGATCGCCCAGGGCGCAGTGGTCATCATACTTATTGCATTTACATATCCAACTCTCCAAACGTTGATTTATGTCTGGGCGATACTTCAAGCCGCCACTTTTCTGGTTTCCTTCATCTATATGGTCTCGAAATACAGGCTGTTCGCCCCGTTTCCCCTGAGCCTGATCAATGATATGTTGAAATTCGGCTGGGTTGTGTTTTGGGGTAATTTCGCCTCGAATCTCATCTATAAATATAATTTCCTGATCATATCCAACCTGCTTGGCGCTGAAGGAGTAGGGCTTTACAGCCGCGCCTCCACATTCTCCGATAAGATCACCCTGATTTCCGGTTCCCTCGAACGCGCCACTTATCAGCCCGCCTCTTCAGCGGATAAAGATTACGCCCCGTTTCTCATTCAAAAGGTCTTTCGATACAATCTTTATGTCAATATCCTCGGCGCCCTGTTAATGTATATCCTGGGAAGCGCTTGCATACATATCTTTCTCGAGGAATATCTCGCCAGCCTTTTCCCGTTGATTTTCCTGTTATTATCCGTTGTTTTCATGAGCTGCAGCCGTATTCTCGCCGTTTATTTCACGGCTCACCTGCAAAAACCATTGATACCCGGAATCATCAACTGGGCAATCCTCCCGATCAGTCTGGCTTTATGTTACATACTCACAAAGTATTGGGATTTGAAAGGCGCCGCAATCGCCATTGCCCTGATATATTTTCTCCACGCCCTCATTTTTCTGATTGTCTTCATTATAAGAACGCCGGGATTGAAGATTCCTGATTTCTTTATATTTAAAATAGAAGATATAAGGAATATCAAGGGTCTTTTTTTAGGGGGTTGAAACGTTTCAAATCAATCTTGCCGCCTTATCTTCTTTCCTCTTTAAACTTCTCTTCATCTCTCCTGTTAAATGATGTCAAAATTATTAATCTTTGATGCAAATGATTGTTAACTCATCAGCAAGTCTTTTATTTGTCTATATTATCACTGAACATAAAATATATATTATCAAAACTGAATGAAATAACAAATATATTTTTATATGTGCATGAAAATTGCAGAGTGTTTTACTGTTTTATCTTCCCTTACAATGGGCTCTTTTTTATCGGAGTGTTTTCTTTTTAATAAATAGGGTAGGATTTAAATTTTATTATTTCTTTTAGAAGGGAGGGGAGAACTTTTTTTAATCACGCCAAATCAAAATAACGCTGAAAGGAGGGCCATGATAATGGCTTATGTCAATGCTATCAAGAAAAACGCTGTGCCATTTGGTTTTATCTTGTTTCTTTTCGCATTTTCTTTCTCAGCCATGGCACAGCAATATCTGATGACTGACTTCGAAGGATATTCTGTAGGTTCCGAGGTGATGTTCCAGGAACCCTGCTACAGCGGCTCTACAACAGGCGTCGATACGGCAACCGATATCGCCGGAGTCAGCGACGCCCAGGCGAATGATATCCTCGATCCCGCCGCCGGAAGTCCCGGCTCCTTATCCTATCGCATTTACTGGCAATGGCTTACCCCGGGAACCGGCTTCGTAAGAAGCACCACCATCAACACGCTCAATAAAAAGAATCCCATCATCGATCTTACCAAAGGTTTGTCCATTTACGTCAAAGTGACCCAGGGCGAAGTGGATATGTCCTACTGGATTCGAGAAACCGGCGTCAGCGGCAATATCGGAGACAGCGACGGGACAACCGGGGGAATCGAACGCTGCACAAACTGGGCGCGCCTCTCCGCTTCACCCCAGTGGCAATACGTCTTCTTCGATATCCCCAATGAATCCTACCTGGGACTTACCGGCAACAGCGTACTCGATGGTCAATGGGGTACCATAGAGGCGCTGACCTTCCAGGCGGTTTCAGGTTCCCCTGTCAATACTATCGAAGTTTTCATAGACGATCTGTATCAGGGTCCCGAGCAGAATCCTGCCATTGCCACTCCAACTCCCACGCCAACTCCCGTACTGGGAGAATGGCGCGCCTTCTGGGCAGACGCCTGGCACATCGGATTCCTGAACGCTTCCCAGGTTCAAACAATGGTTCAAACCGCTTATGAACACAACTATAACGCCATTGTCATGCAGGTGAGAAAACGCGGTGACGCCTATTATTTCCCAACCCTTCCCAATGCAGAGCCCAGGGCAACCAACATCGCCGATCCCGCCTTCGATCCCCTCCAGGAAACCATCAACCAGGCTCATGCCCTGGGAATAGAAGTCCATACCTGGATATGCGCCTATGTCGTTGGCTCCTCCGGCGGCTCCGCTGATCCCAATCATGTCATTAACAAACATCCGGAGTACCTTATGAAAAACAGCCTCGGGAACACCCTCTTCGGAGAAGGATACTATCTCGATCCGGGCAATCCGGACGCCAACGCATGGAATTACAATGTCGTTATGGACCTCGTATCCAATTATGATATCGACGGGATGCATTTCGATTATATACGCTATCCTTCCGAAGACGCGGGTTACAATGATGTGGCAATTGCCCGTTATAATTCGGAATATGGACTCATCGGACTTCCCGATTACAAAGACCCGCAATTCAAGGCATGGCGCAGAAGACAGATCACCGATTGGCTCCGCTCCACATACTCAGATATTATTGCGGTCAAACCTTACATAAAGGTTGCCGCCTCGGTTTTCGCATCGGAATCGGACGCCGTTAACTACAGATTCCAGGATTGGCCCGCATGGATGGCGGAAGGAATCCTCGACGCCCTGTGCCCCATGAATTATTCATCGAGCAATACGACTTTCGAATCCAGGGCTCTCAACGCCAATTCCAAAAAAGGCGCACGATTCTGCTTCATGGGAAACGGCGCCTATCTCAATACCAAGGAAAATACCGTCGCTCAACTTTCTTACGCCCGTTCCATCGGTTGTGAAGGAGTTTTAACTTACAGCTATAATGTGACGAACAACGCCGGCGACGCCAACGCCGTATTCTATGATTACATCCTTGCCAACCTGTTCCAGTATCCCGGCGTATGCCCCGACATGGCATGGAAAACATCTCCAACAGGCGGTTACATTCGCGGTACGGTCATAAACGCCGATACGGGCGAGCCCCTCTATAACGCCGTCATCAACATTACGGAACTTGGACAATCGATCAAAACCGATGGCGAGGGCAAATTTTCCTTTATTTACATTACACCTGGAATCTACACCCTGTCCGCTTCTCTCCCCCTTTATTTTAACGGTCAGAATGATAACATCGGCGTATCAGCAGGCGCGGTGACAACCTGCAATTTCGCCCTTGTTCCTACCAACGAACCCACGCCCACTCCCACGCCTTCTCCCACGCCCACGCCCACGCCTTATCCGACTCCAGAACCAAACACCCAGAACCTCGTTGAAAATTTCGAAGGGCAGGTTCCCGGATCTATCGTCATGCTGAGAGAACCCGCATGGTCCGGCTCTACTTCAGGCGTCAACACTGCAACCGATGCAGCAGGCGTCAGCGCGGATCAGTCCAATGACAAACTCGATCCTGCCGTCGGTTCTCCCGGAGCCTTATCTTATCGCCTTTATTGGGAATGGCTTGCCCCGGGAGCAGGCTCGGTACGCGATACAACCTATAACGCCCCGATCCGTCCCAATCCCAGACTCTATTTCGGCAAAGGTCTCTCCATTTATATCAAAGTGACTCAGGGCTCTGTTGACGTGTCCTACTGGCTCCGCGAAACAGGCGTTTCGGGAGAAATCGGCGGCAACGCCGGCGCCAGCGGTACGGTTGAGGAATGCGCCAGCTTCAAACGCGTCAACGCCTCTCCGGATTGGCAATACCTCTGGTGGGATATCCCCAATGAAACCTATCGCGCCATCACAGGCAACGGACATATCGATCTCACATGGGGCGCCCTGGAATCCCTCGCCTTCAAAGCTGTTCCGGAAAGCCCCGCTACGATCATTGAAGTCTTTGTGGATGACATCTTCCAGGGGCCGGAACAAAATCCCATCATGCCAACCCCGACGCCTACTCCCACGCCCGATCCCAACGCCCAGGCTCTCGTGGATAATTTCGAAACGGCTTCTCTCGGAACAATCTACATGTTCCGCGAACCGGCATGGTCCGGCTCCACTAAAGGCGTCAATACCGCAACCGATAAGGCTTTTGTCAGCAACCTCGAAGCGAATGATATCCTGGATCCCAACGTCGGAATCTTCGGCGTGAAATCCTACAGGTTCTTCTGGCAATGGCTTGTTCCTGGAACTGGTTTCGTTCGATGCACCACATATAACGCTGCAGGACGTCCCAATCCCATTCTCGATCTCTCAAAGGGTTTGTCCGTATATATCAAGGTGACCCAGGGGGAGATTGACGTCTCCTATTGGTTGAGAGAAACGGGGATCGAGGGAACTATCGGCGGAAACGGCGGCGCAAGCGGAACCATCGAGCAATGCGCCAATTTCAAACGCATCGCCGCTTCCGATGAATGGCAATATCTGTATTGGGATATTCCGAATGAGACTTATACGAAAGTCACGGGAAATGGAATCCTCGATAAGCCATGGGGAACCCTGGAAGCCATGGTTTTCCAGGCGGTTCCAGGTTGTCCTGACGCCAATATCGAGATCTTTGTGGATGATATCTATCAGGGCGGAGAACACAGCCCCATCATCCCGACGCCTCCCCCAACGCCCACGCCAACCCCCACGCCAACTCCCACTCCGGACCTCAATTCCCAGGATCCGATCGAGACCTTCGAGAATAGAACCATCGGATCTCAAGTCATGTTGCGAGAACCGGGTTGGTCCGGCTCTTCAACCGGATTGAATAAAAACACCGACGCCGCAGGTGTATCGAACGCTGAAACTGATAACATCCTCGATCCTGATGTGGCGGCTCCGGGAACTCAATCCTACCGAATCTACTGGGAATGGCTGGCTGCAGGTTCCGGTTTTGCCCGTTGTACAACTTACAACGCCGCAGGACGCCGGAATCCCATCGTATATCTTCCCAAAGGACTCTCCGTCTATGTCAAGATCACCCAGGGCGAAGTCGATATCTCCTATTGGCTCCGGGAAACCGGCGTAATGGGAGAAATCGGCGATAATGGCGGCGCCTCCGGCAAGATCGAGGAATGCACGAATTACAAACGCATCTCAGCGTGTGATGACTGGCAATATCTCCACTGGGATATTCCCAATGAGCCTTATCGCGCCATCACCGGCAACGGCGTTCTGAATGGGGAATACGGAACCATTGAGTCTCTGGTTTGCAAGGCGGTTCCTGACAGCCCGGAAACCATCATCGAGATATTCGTGGATGACCTGTATCAGGGTCCTCCGCAGAATCCCGCCATGCCCACCATGTTCGTGAATTCCATCTTCGTGCGCCATACGAACATGAAACATGGCTTCAAGGGCGGCATGGCCATGATGGTCATCACGGATTCCCTTGGCAATCCGGTTGACGGCGCCACGGTGACCGGGACATTCTCGGGAGAGTTCAATGAAACCCTCTCCGGCGTCACGGACAGCAGGGGAGAGGTGGTGATCGACACCACCCAGACCGACAAAGGCGGCGGAGTCATCTTCACATTCTGCGTGGATGATGTGATCAAGACATACTCGCGCATTTATGATCCTTCACAGAACCAGGAAACCTGCGACACATATATCAGCGAGTAAAATATTCTCCATGTTAAAACCTAAGGGGGTTCGATTTCCGGATCGAACCCCCTTTTTTTAAATTAGCTGACGGTGGCGCAACTTAAACAACTTACAACTTACAACCCGCAATCCACTACCCACAACCGTCATTTTTCATTTCCAGTTTTATATTTTCTGATTTTTCATTTGGTTGCGGCTCTGACGCGCCGGGTTCCTTGTTGATGTTCAGAAAATGTTTGGTCAGCATGGAAGCCAAACCGCTGAGAGAACCTGAACCGGATTCTCCGCCCATAACCAGTATCTCCGGCACGAATTTGTTTTTCCCTTCTGAAAGCGCGTTGGCGATGTTCACCAGGGCGGTGGGGGACTTTCCCAGCGCAGCCACTTGGGCTTTGAACGCTTCCGCGCGCGCCATGCCTATGGCTCGCACCTTGGCGCCCTGGGCAGCGCCGGTCTTCTCGATGTATTGCGACTCGCCCTCCGCTTCGGAAATCCTCGCCTTCGCATTGTTCGATTTGATGGCGATCGACACCTGCGATTGCGCCAGATCCTTCTGCATATCCGCCGTGCCTTTCGACTTTTCCATGTCGATACGCTGCTGCTGCGCCTGTTCCTGCTTCTTGTACGTTTCGATCTCCTGGTTGGCGATCTCGCGTTCCGTCAGCACTGTAACAAGCGCCTGGGGAAGGATCACGTCCTGGATGTAAACACCTGGCGTCTCCACCTTATACTGCCGCAGATGTTTCCTGATGTGTTCCAAAGCCTCCATTTGAACCTGCTGCCGGGTCTCTATGAACTTGATGGCTGGCATACTCTGGAGTTTATCCCTGAAGTGGTTTCCTACAGCAGCCTGCAACACCTCGTTGACCAGGTTATGCATCGTTCCCACCATGGAGATAACCCAGGGCGCCTCTGTATCCGCAATGTGAATCTGCACCTGGAGATCGATCGTGAATTCGAATCCTTCGCGGCTTTTCGCTATGATCGACTTCAATTGCGCATCCAGATCATGAGCGCGGGAAACCGCTTCAGCCCAGTTCAGGGTCAGGATACAGGTGGGCACAATTTCCGCTTGGTAACAGTGCGGGTTGATCGGATATTTACCTGTTCTGAGGCATTCCTGCCAGATGCCACGGTGCCCGGGACGAACCAGCGAACCGAACTTGAACTCCGCGCCTGATGTATCCTGCGTGATAAGTCCCATATAGGATTTGATCACCGCCACCTCGCCCTGTTCCACAACCAGCATGGGAACGAGTTCCACACTCACCAGGAAAGGATTCAGGTTGTACGCGCCGTAGAGGAGCGGATCATGTTGAAGCCCGATCCTTCCGCCATTATCCAGAAACGCCTGGAAATCCTGGTAGTTGTTATGCTTGCTGTTCTTGCTTGCCAGGATCGCCTCGATCAGGTTGTAATCGTTGACTCCCTGTTGTTTTTCCATCTTTTCGATATCGGAGAAACCGTCCAATCGGCTTGCAATATCACTGGGGGGAAGCGGATCGCCTTCGTATGTGGTGACAATCCCTATTGTGTCGACGATTCTGCCCTTGTCAGATCGTTTGATCGGTTCGATGCGAACCACGCGCAGGTCTTTGGGATTCAGTCCGAAACTGATCGGCGTCAATTTTCCTCCTTGAGATTTGGCTTTTACCTTTAAATCCTCGGAAATAGGCGCTCCATATACCCTGTCTTCCGTAATCACCAGGAAAGCCGCAGGATGGATCGGGGCAAGGGTTCCTGGAGGCAGAACCAGTCTTTGCACGCCTTTTTGTCCACCTTTTTCAAGGAAGGTTTGCAGACTGGAATAATTCCCGAACTCCTTCTTGTAGATGGCAGACTTGGCGCCTGCAGGAAGAGGTTCTCCCACCTGCGCCACAACTACTCCGATCCGGTCCGCTGAAATTTGAATCCACGGATGCTTTTCCACCTTGTAAATAATCCAAAACCGGAAGTGCCATCCGGGCATCAGGAGTTCCGCCTGGTATCCCGCTTCCCCGTTGAATGCAATCGGGTTGTCCTTCGGAAGCTTTTTCGAGGAGAAGCGCTTGATGATCAGCCCCACCTCCGTAGGTCCGATGATTCTGATGGATGGCAATATGAAGACCATGAATATGACGCTCGCGAAACTCAACCATCCCATGATTTGACCTTTCATTTTTCATCCTCTCCTTTCTTGAACTTTGCTTTTATGTGAAGTTTCAGTGTTGACTTGTTATCGATTTCAAAACTATTTGTTTTCTTGTCATCTTATGGCGGGAAGGAGTTTACATCTTTTCATCAATCCTTCAACTATAAATGACCAAAACGTTATACGTGAGGTTAGATTCTCATGTCGCATTTTCATAACGCAAAATTTATCAGGATTCTATACTGGATTTTATCTGTAATTTTTATCGTAACGGGGATATCCGCGGATGATTCGTATGATTCCACATCGCTTTTTCACTCGTCTCCCCCCTGGATTCCCTCCGATAACAGTTCCCATCGCCACACCCTTGTATCCAGTATTTCCATGATGGAGAAAACCGTTGTGGCGAATCTCGAAGGTCCCGCCATGATC
>JAFGFK010000117.1 GCA_016931135.1 Candidatus Sumerlaeota bacterium
CGTATCAATTCGAGCGGGAACGGTAGTTTTGCCGGATTATCGGGAAGTACGACGTTATGGAAGGATTTTTCAGCGATATCTTTTGGGGGGGAAAGTCAGATCACTGAGATCGCCTCTTATAATAAAGGATGGAAAGCGGGATATAATAACCAGGGTGATCCCGTGTGGCATTCCACGCATTTATCATGTGAGGATGAAGGGGCGCTCAAGTATTTTCCGATTCCCTATCTTGCCGGATCTATTATTACAAAGGCTCGGGTGAAATGGCAGGCAATGGGAAATGGCGACGGCGTCAAACTTCGCATCGTGAAACGCGATGAGAGCGGGACTTCGTCCAATTGGACGATTGTCGGAACTCAACAAACTTATACGGATACGGGTTCTCCTTATGACGTTACCGTGAGCGTTTATGATTTCACTGATGAAACGATGAGCGCGAATTACTCTTATGCTATCGAGATAGAAGCGGAGATGGCGTCATCCGGCGTGAATCTGTTCGCAGCGGGAATTGAAACCTCGAAGCGGGTTTACTGATATAAACAGTAGTTTGGCAAATTGGGACGGAATGGCATTCCGTCCCTACTTTTTTTTACTGTCTTTTTTCGATTTCTTGGCGTTTTTTAGGGTTTTGCGGTGAATCGTTTTTTCCATTGAAAAAAATTCAGAAAGCGGCGAACCTTTTTTCAATCCTTAATGTCTAATGTCCTGAAAGCGACAAATTTTCGTTCGGAGGAAGATTTCCATGAATAATAAATTGCGTCTTTTTCTTTGCGGGGCGTTTGCGGCAATGATCCTTGCAAGTTTTGTGATTGTTCTTGCGCAGGAACCGGACTCTGCGGAACTTCGCGCAAAAGCGGATGATCTCTTCGAGAAAAAGAACTACAAGGACGCTTCAGAAACATACCAGAAGATGCTTTCATCTCCCTGTCACGATGAAAACTGGCGTCATGCGAACAGCCGGGTCATCCTGTGCCATCTCCGGCTTTCCCTTTATGACAATGCCCTGGAGGCTGCGGAAAACTACGCGAAGATGTGCGCGGGAACGCCTTACGAGGCGCGATCTGAACGTCTCTGCGGGAATCTGTACGTGAACATCCCGCACTGGGGAACGCGATCCGGGGGAAAGTTTCACCGCGCCCGGCATCTCCAGGGCATCCGGCTTCGTTCGGAAAAATACGACAGGAAAAAGGCGCTGGAACACGCGGAACACGCGCGCGAACTTTATTTGAAATACGAAAACGATACGCACGCCCTTTCCATCCTTCCGGAAGAGGAGGGCAAAAACTGGCGCTCGGAACGCATCGATTGTCTGTTCGATCTTGCCGGTATATACGCCCGTTTCGGGATTTATGAAAACGACGCCTACTACTGGTATTCCTTCTGGGGAGAGCGGGATGACGAACTTGCGGAAACCGCAGGAGAGCAGGATTTCGACGAATATTACAATTCAAGGCAATGGCAGAGAAAGCGTCCGATCGGACTCCGGCTGGATAAGAACGGCAATCCGGTCTTTCCCAAAACGCCGGGAAAATATACACCTGATCTTTCGGATGATGAAAAGATACTGTTTCTTTTGAAAGAGGCGCGGGAACTCGATCCTACGGAAAATAATCATTATACCGCCTTGAGTCACTATCGCCAGGCAATGCTCGCGAGAACCAGGTTCAGCATGGATCGCATGAACGCATACTCTAGTTATTATTATTCCGGAAACGCCTATCCCTTGAAAGAAGTACTGGAATCATTCAATCCCTGGGAGATGAAGGATAACGAATCTTTGATTTTATCCGGAGGCAGGTTCCGGAAGCAGGATTTGCCGGAGGAATGGGATGTTCTTTCCCTCCTGAGGCTTGTTGTCAGCGATTACAGGGATTCGCAGATTGCAGAAACGGCGCAATACGCGATCGGGGTATATTACCAGAGCAGGCAGCGGTATCACGAGGCGATCCGGGAGTACGAGCTTCTGGAAAAACTTTTCCCTGAAGGAAGTCAAAAAGGCAATGGGCAAAGCCAGATCGCCAAAATCAGGGCTTCGCAGGTTCAAATCAATCAGACCGGGGCGCAACTTACAGGAGAACCGGCAAAACTCCAGATCAGTTACCGCAATACAAAAAAAATATGGTTCGTGGCGCGGCGGATCGATCTGAAGGGATTTTTCGAGGAAATTAGAAACGCGGAAATCGACAGGGAAAAAGGTCTTTCCGGGATGTGGTCGATCGAATCCTGGCATTCGTATTTCGTGAATAAATATCATCACGATTACATGAACAAGGTCGCGGCGAAATACATCGGGGATGAGGCGATCCGGTGGTCGGATGAGGTGAAGGATGACGGAACCTTTCGTTATGCGGAGGCGACGCTTCAAACGCCGCTTTCGGAGAGAGGGGAATACCTGGTTTATGCATACCTGGAGGAGCCGCCGCAGGATCATGCGGAGAAAAAGGGAAACGAGGCTCTCGAGATCGGGAACTCGCGCGGGATTTGCGTTATTTCCGATACGGCGCTTGTAGAGAAAATGGTGAAAGAGGGAAACCTTTATTTTGTCTGCGATGCGCGAACAGGCGCGCCGATTCCCGGCGCCAAGGTTGACATCCTCCATGTATGGAATCAATACAACGAGAGCAAGAGGATGAATGAATACTTCAAGGAAACCATCAACCTGGAAACCGATGAAAACGGCATGGTCGTTCATGAAACGCCGAAAGACAGATACGGCAATCTGCATGTTGTCGTGGATGCGGGGAATGGCGGGCTTGCCTGGAGCGGCATGAGATACTGGAGCGCTTATCATCCCTCGAGGATAAAAAACGGACTTTACGCGTATTGCGTTACGGATCGTCCGGTTTATCGCCCGGAACAAACCGTGCGCTTCAAGGTATGGATGCGTCCCATGATAAACGGTAATTTCAACAATTACGCCAATCAATCCGTGTATGTGGAGATTTACGATGTAAAGGGGAACAAGGTATATAATGTTTCAAAACAGACGGATGAATACGGGGGAATGGAAGGGGATTTCAAACTCGGGGAAGAGCCGCCTCTGGGCGTGTACCGTATGACAGTATCCGGGGCGAGTTATGCGGGAGGGGCGAATTTCCGCGTGGAGGAATACAAGAAGCCGGAATTCGAGGTAACGGTGGAGCCGGGAACCAGCCATGCGAAGCTGGGGGAAAAACTTACCGCCGTGATTCGCGCGAAGTATTATTTCGGGGCGCCGGTAACGGACGCCACGGTGAAATACAGGGTATTCCGCGAGGAATACCGGCATTCCTACTATTTCCCCGGGGAATGGGACTGGCTTTATGGAGCGGGATACGGGCTTTCCTGGTATGATTACGGATGGTTTCCGTGGTGGGGCGCATTGCGATGCTGCCGGGTGGCGCCCTTATGGTGGGGATACGGAGGAGGCTGGGGCAATCCGGTGAGGGAACTTGTCAAAGAGGATGAAATACGCATCGGGGAAGATGGCGCGGCGAAGGTCGAAATCGAAACGGCGGATGCGCTTCGGGATCATCCGGACCTCGATCATAAATACGTCATCGAGGCGGAGGCGCGGGATGCGAGCCGCAGGGTGATAACCGGAGAAGGATCGGTGAAGGTGACGCGCCAGGCGTTTTATGCGTTCATTCAAGCGGATCGGGGATACTGCCGCCCGGGTGAGGAGATGATCATCCGGGCGCGATGCCTCACGCCGGATAACAAGCCGGTAAAGACAGGGGGGCTTGTTACGGTTTCATCGGTGGTATTCGGAGGACCGAACAATGCGCATATCGAGGAAAAGGAAATCAAAAGGTGGAAGGCGGAAACGGATGAAAACGGGATGCTGGAATTTCCCTTGCGATATGAAAGGAGCGGGCAGCTCAAGATCAGATTCGAGGCGCCGGATAAGTGGAAGGGCGTTGTGGAAGGATATGGCATGGTTTGGGTGTGCGGCGAGGATTTTGACGGCGAGCTATACAGGTTCAACAACCTGGAGATGATCACGGATAAACGCGAGTATAAACCCGGAGAAACGGCGCACGTAATGATCAACACGGCGCATTCGAACAGTTATGTTCTCTTTTCAGATGATGTGGACAATAATCGCCTTTTATCCTGGAAGACGCTTCATATTCCGAAGCGAAGCATGGTTCTGGATATTCCGATAACGAACGATCACAAGCCCAATTTCTTTTTAGAGGCGACGACGGTATCAGGAGGGCGCGCTCATCAGCAAACTACGCAGGTTTGCGTTCCGCCGGAAGAGGGAATCATGGAGATGGGCGTCAAATACGATAAGGAGGAATACAAACCCGGGGAGGAGGCTGAGGTATTTGTAACGGCGAAGAATCCGGATGGAACGCCCGTAAAGGCGCAGATCGTTCTGAGCGCGTTCGACAAATCGGTTCTTTATATACAAAGCGAATACGCGCCTCCCATCGCGAAATTTTTCCATGGGAATATGCGTCATCACGCCATTTTCATGAATACGAATTTATTGAACCAGTTTTCTTCATGGGGATATGTGAGGAGACCTTTCCAGGATCTCGGTCCTTATCCGGAATCATGGCATGGCGTGTGGGGAATTACGGCGCCGGATTGGAGGATGGCGGAGGGAAGGGATTTATCAAGAAACGAACAGGCTGTTTTATTTGAAAGACAAGATGAAACTTATGGCTATACGCAAAGTCAATTATGGGCTATATCCGCTCCCGGATCAGAATCATCGGGAGACGTTTTCATGGTAAAATCGTTGGACGCTGTGGGCAAGGTGGCGGCGGGCGGCGCGGCTTCCGGAACGAGCGGGGAGCCGCAGCTCGCAGAAGCGGAAGTGCGGACAAAATTCGCAGATACGGCGCTCTGGCTCACTACTCTCCAAACAGGGGATGATGGAACGGCGCAGGCGAAATTCGTCATGCCGGAAAATCTGACTACATGGAAGATAAACGCGTGGGGAATGACAAAGGAAACGCGCGTGGGGCAGGCGGATTCTTCCGCAGTTACGAGCAAGAATTTACTCGTGAGGCTCCAGGCGCCGCGGTTTTTCATGGAATATGATGAAGTCGTGATCAGCGCCAATGTTCACAATTACCTTGAAACGGAAAAGACCGCGCGGGTGAGCCTCGATCTTCCGGAATCACTTTTAAAGATGATCGGGGAAGCCCCGCAAACCTCGGATGTGAAGGTTCCTGCAGGAGGCGAGAAGCGAATCGATTGGCGCGTAAAGGTTTTGAAGGAAGGCTCGGTTGATATCACGGTAAAGGCGCTCACGGATGAGGAATCCGACGCCATGAAAATGACATTTCCCGTTCTGGTTCACGGTATCACAAAACAGGTGGCGACAACCGGTTCGATGAAACCGGATGAAGAGGATAAAACAGTAACTGTAGAGATCGATATTCCGGAGTTGCGGAATCCGGACCTCACCACGCTGGATGCGCAGTATTCACCAAGCCTTATTGGCGCGATGCTGGATGCGCTCCCCTACTGCGTCTATTACCCTTATGGTTGCACGGAACAGACCATGAGCCGTTTTATGCCATGCGTTCTTACATTGAAAACCCTTCAGAACATGGGGATCACGCTGGAGGAGTTGAAGAAGGTTCGGGGGCGCATGGACGAGGTGCGGCGGATCGAACAAGGGGAACATATCGGGCTCTATATCTACAGCCCGATCTTCGATGAAGGGGAATTGGACGATATGATCAAAAAGGGTCTGGCGCGCATC
Source organism: Candidatus Sumerlaeota bacterium (assembly GCA_016931135.1). Lineage (GTDB taxonomy): Bacteria > Sumerlaeota > Sumerlaeia > MWCT01 > MWCT01 > JAFGFK01. The sequence goes on from JAFGFK010000117.1 coordinate 5,708, forward strand.
ACATCCATGCAGCAAGGCGATGGCGGCTGGGGATGGTGGACAAAAGACGCCTCGAGTTCGTATCTCAGCTGTTATGTTCTATACGCCCTTTGTACGGCTCAGCAATGCGATGCAGCGATCGATGAAAACATGATCACCCGCGGCATGGATTTCCTGAAACGATGGGAAGAGGAAGAGATGAGAAGGGAACCCTGGAAACCTTCCGCGCATCATGCGTATATAGCTTATGTGTTATCCATGAAGGGGCAAAAGGCGGTTTATAATGCGGGTGAAGGCGACACGCGTACCGGAGACCTGATCGAACGGCTCTATGAAGGGCGCGACCTTTTGAATCTGTATGGAAAGGCGCTTTTATGTATGGCGCTCAATAACCTGCAAGATGTGGAACGCGCTAAAATCGTGTTGCAGAATATCATGCAGTATAAGGAGGAGAACGAGGAAACGCAGGTTGCGTGGTTCCGCACCCCGAGGGAAGGGTGGTGGTATTGGTGGAACTCGGATATAGAAACCAATGCATGGATTTTGCGGGCGATTGTTGCAGTAGAGCCGAAGAGCGATGTGGCGCCGCGGCTTGTGAAGTGGCTTTTGAACAACCGGCGGAATGGTTATTACTGGAATTCCACGCGGGATACCACGATGTGCGTGGCTGCGATGAGCGATTTCGTGGTCGCATCCGGGGAGTCCGATCCGGACTTTACGGTAACGCTGGATTTTGACAACGGCGCAGTGACAAAGACAGTCAAGATCGATAAGGATAATTTCTTCACTTATGACAACCGGTTTTTCCTGGAAGGAGTAACGCTCGAAGGGGGAAAGCATACCCTGAAGATCACGAAAAAAGGAAAGGGCGCCTTGTATTTCAATACGTACCTCAAGTATTTCACAAAGGAGGAGCATATCACGGCTGCGGGGCACGAGCTGAAGGTGGATCGAAGGTATTTCAAGCTGGAACAGATTCCCTATGAAGTTGAAGTGGAAGGTTCGGAAGGGCAAAAGATCATGGAAAAGAGGCTGCGCTATGAGCGGATTCCGGTGAAACAAGGAGACACTGTTTTAAGCGGTGATGTGATCCAGGTGGAATTGAAGGTGACGAGCGACAATGAATACACGTATTTGTGTTTCGAAGATATGAAACCTGCGGGATGCGAACCGACGGAGCTCACGAGCGGTGGCAAGGGGCAGGAAGGATTTTACAGTTACATGGAATTGCGGGATGAAAAGGCGGTGTTTTTCGTGAACGAGATCGGACGCGGGGAGCATCTGTTGCGGTATAGATTGCGCGCGGAGATTCCAGGGGCGTTTCATGCGTTGCCGTCGATCTTATACGGGATGTATGCGCCAAGTTTGAGGGCGAATTCGGATGAGCATGTGATAAAGATTGAGGATTGAGGATGGTATATGTTAATGGATAATTGTTAATTGTGGATTGCGGGTTGTAGTCCCATTAGGGGGTCAGACGCCCTAAATTGTTCAAATAATTCTTGACGAAAGAAAGGAAATTAAATTATTTCCTTACCATGGTTCGTCCAAAGAGAATCAATATTCCTTACAGCCTTTATCATGTCCTGTCTCGAAGCAACTCGGGGGATGTGGTATTCAGGAATCGCGCTGATCATGGAAAATTCCTTTTTTATCTGTCAAAATATTGCAAACTGTTGTCGATCCGAACGCACGCCTGGTGTCTGATGGGGACGCACTTCCATCTTCTACTGGAGAGCGCAAGCAGTCCTTCCCTTTCAGAATTTATGCGCCGTCTTCTTACCGCTTATACAATTTATTATAACCGACGCTACAATCGTCATGGTCACCTTTTCCAGGGAAGATTTAAAAGTTATGTGGTGGATAAGAAATCCTATCTTCTGTCCCTTTCCCGGTATATACATTTAAATCCTTTAGACGCCAGAGAGCCAAAAGAACCGGAGAAGTATGAGGGGTCCAGCATGAGATATTATCTCAATGGAGGGGAACCTCCCTTTCTCGATACCAGCGAGATTCTATCCTTTTTCAAGGGGAACAGAAAAAAATACGCAAAATTTGTCAGGGAGGGATTGGATGAGAATCTCAAGATTGAGATTGTCAATCAGCGTTACATCGGCGACGAGGCTTTTGTGGCTCGACTGCGAAAGAGGCTGAAATATTTTAATGAATCCGGGAGTCGGGCTGCAAAAGCGTCTCGGAAAACCGAGGAATATATCAGGGAATCCGAGGAAAAGATCGCGAAAAAGATACTTTCTCATGTTGCGAAATTCTTTGATATAGCCACAGAGAATATTTTGCGGAAGAAGGGATTTCGCGGGGATTTGGGAAGGGCGCGTACCCTGGCTCTGTTTCTTCTTCATGAAAATCTACCGTGGAGCTATCCTGAACTTGCGGTTTATCTTGGATTGAAAAACAAGTCGGCGATAGATTATCATTTGCGGAAAATGAAGGAGCATGAGGATTTAAAGAAGATTCTCAGGCAGATTCAGAAAAAGAATCGCTGAATTATTTGAACAATTTAGGGCGTCTGACCCCCTATTCTTCTTAAAATCAATGAATGCCAAGTAAAACGCTGCCGGTGGGAGGCTGGGGAATTCCATCCGAAAGCCTTCGAGTTCTCCAGATATTTCCCAGGCTCGCCACGCCATTCGTCGGATCATAAAGCAGCTGGGCGCTGTTGATGAAATAATGAGAGTATTTCATATCGGGACCGACAGATCCCAAACGCCAGGCGCCATAATATTCATAAGCCGCGGGCCAGAAAGCGCCGCCATATACATCCCGGGAAGTTAATAAATCCTGATAAGTATAATGTCGCAAATCATAGGGCGCTGAGATGTTTCGCTCTTGAAATGGATCCATAAAATTCACGCGCGAGATATAGGCTGTTGGGGTAGTCAAGCCTTCCCATAGAATTCCCGTTACTGAGCCGTCTTTGAGAACCCATTCAGCGTAATTGACCGCATCGATAGGATACCACAATGTATTAACTTCCCTGGGTATTCTTTTATGATCAATAGTATAAGCCTCGATGGCTGCTGACAGGTTTCTGAATTCGCCCTTTACTCTGGATAGATTTGACCTGTTCCGGGCTTCGAGAAAGTTGGGAACTGCAATCGTGGCAAGAATGTCAACGATTGCAACCAGGATCAGAAGTTCGATAAGGGTAAAACCTTTTTTCGACATAATACTCTCGCCTCCATGATTGTCACCACCATGATTGTTATTATAGACGGGATAGGGTACAAAAAGGATGACAACAAATTTAAATCTCGAGCCTCGGATATGTTTTCAACATGGATTTTTTACTTTTTGAAGATAAACGTGAAATCCGGTTTCAATCATGATCCTTCCCCGGTCAATTTGAAAAAACGTGGGAAGATTCCGGGTTCTGAGGCCGGCAAACAAAAAGGGGGGCGCGCGCCCCCCTGATTTTTATGATTTGCGTGAATATTTTAACTGCCAAGCAATGGTCCACCATAAGGTGGTTGAGGCGTTCCATCCGGAAGCCTTTGAGTCCTCCAGATATTTCCCAAGCTTACAGTTCCATTTGTAGGATCATAGATTAATTGGGCGCTATTAGTGAAACCATGCCCAAATCTTTTATCGGGTCCTACGGATCCCAACCTCCAGGTTCCATAAAACTCAAGAGCCACGGGCCAGAATGAGCTGCCGGGATTTTTTTCCCAATAAGCTTTAATATCCTGAAACGTATAATGTTGTTCATCGAAGCGCTTGGCAACATCCATGTCCTGAAATGGATCAATATAATTAACGCGAGTCATATAGGCTATGGGAGTTGTCAAACCTTCCCACAGAATGCCTGCGACGCTTCCATCTCTGACGTACCATTCGGCATAGGTGATCTGGTCGATAGGATACCAGCCTGTATGAACCTGCCTGGGGGTTCTATTGTGATCTGTGGCATAAGCCTCTATAGCGACAGATATATTACGGAACTCGCCTTTAACCCTGGCGACCTTGGATCGAATCTGGGCTTCGAGGAAGTTGGGGACCGCGATGGCGGCGAGAATGGCGATGATCGCCACGACGATCAAGAGTTCGATAAGAGTAAAACCTTTCTTCTTCATAAAAATTTCACCTCCTTGTTAAAAATATGAAAACAACGAAAGAGACGTATATATTTATATATACCATGTCAAGATTTTTTCAACTGAAAATAAGAGAAAAAAACAGGACAAAGAGAAGCCCCGGAAAAGGGGGCCTTTTGAAACGATTCAATCTTTGATGTTTATATTACAAAGTTGACAAATATGGAGAATCTTGTGTTCAAAAGAGATATATTAAACAAATGATCGGAGGATCATGCAAAATGTCACAAGTTTATATCAGAACCCGTTTCTTTCCCCTGTTTATATTGTTCATGTTCCCGTTGATACTTCCCATATCCGGAGAAAACACAGGGAAGGGCGAGAGTCCGGAGGAACATAGGGCAAACTTCCTGGGGGATGTGAAAATTTCCCCGTTTCCAGCCATGGAAGGGAACCTTGCCGCCTATTCGGAAACCCAGGTCAATAAACGCGCAAAAGCCCTGGGTATCGATGAAAAAGCCGTGTATCATCTGGCAAAGGATTTTCCGATGCTTTACAGGGAGATTTCCTCCGGAATGAAGTATCCTTCCCGGGTAACGCCATTTAATGAGACGAAATTCTCCGATCTCAACGCATTGATCAGAGAAAAGGGGAACGGGAGCGCAATCCGGGTTGAAAAGGACGCTCTCGAAGCGGACAAACCTCTGGAGATTGTGAGCGCGGATTGCCATATCGACTTTCGCGGGGCGGAGATTAAATCAGGCGGGATTGAGCAGGGATTTGGCGTATATATCCGCAGATCAAGGAATGTTACGATCTCAGGGCTGATTTTACATGACTTTCCTGATGGGATTTTCATCACGGAATCGGAAAATATCCGGATCAGGGATTGCGGATTCGAGCGAACCAAGGGCAATCCCGTTTTGATTGCGGGAGATGTGCGGAATTTTATGGTGGAAAAAAGCAGATTTTATGAATCGGGCAGGGCGGGGGTGATCGTGGAAAGCGGAGTAATCTGCGGGATCATACAGGATAATGAGTTCGATTCAGGGAGGAGTTTTGGAAACCATGAGGCGGGAATCCTGTTAACCGATAAGGGCATTTACAATATCGATCAGAAGGTGAAATTTCCGGAAAGGATTCACGACAGGACAAAACCCGCGCAAAAGATCATTATTCTGCATAATGCCATCACGAACAACATGTCATCAGGGATTTACTGCGATGGAGGGGTATTGAATTTCATGATCGAGAATCGGATCACGGGAAACAGCAAGGAGGGGGTGTGTTTGGACAGCGGCTCAACAGGCAATATCTTTTACGGGAATGCGGTAAAATTCAACGGCAAGAGGTACGGGCAGACGGATCGGGCGCTGGAAGCGGATTTTGTACTGGGGCACGGGCGGCTCGCGGATGGATGCGCCGCCGCGAAACTCCCCGGGATTTCCATTGATAATGCGATGTACAACATGGTTGTGGCGAATATCATCCAGGACAATTACGGGGGCGGGGTGAAGATGGTGAGAACCGGCATCAACAATCTTGTGGCGATGAATACGATTATCAACAATAACGAAGGGGCGTCGGACAAGTTTCATTTTTTCGGGATCGAGATGGGGGCGGCGCGAGCGGATGTTCCATGCGGCGATCTGGATTTCATGGCGAGCTCGGGGAATATCATAACAGGGAACATGATTTACGGGGATCATTATGCGGGGATTTTCCTGGGAGACGGATCGATCATGAACCGGGTGAAGGAGAATATTATCCAGGGGGCGACGCATTGGGCTGTGGAATCAGTGAAGGAGCAGGAGAACGAGGTTTCGGGGAATTTAAGCGATTGTAAATCCTTGAATATCAAGCCTTTGCAGTGATTTTCCCGATAGGCGTTCCAGCAAACATCCAAACAGGAGATACGCTTATTGCATCGCTGAATAGCGGTTGAAATTTATAAATTTATAGAGTCTGACCCCAATATTTTTTTAATATTTTCTTTTTTTTCTTGACAATTGTTCCTTAAATGGGTGCAATCGTTCTCTAAATGGGTACAAGAGATAAATATGAGATTTCATCCGCACTTTTTGGAAAAACCCGGCGCGCTGTGCTCTCTCTATTCTTCTCAAAGCCGGATGAGGCGTTTTATATGCGTCAAATCGCGACTTTGACAGGAGGGGGGCAGGGCGCAGTACAAAGAGAACTCAAGAGGCTTGCCGATGCAGATATTCTGACGCGAGAGAAACGAGGCAACCTTGTTTATTATCATGCAAACCATTCCTGTCCTGTTTTTGAGGAATTACATTCCCTTATCATTAAAACTTCTGGTATTGCAGATGTATTACGCCAGGCGCTAAATCCAATCGCCCAAAATATAAAATGGGCTTTTGTATATGGCAGCCTGGCGGAAGGGAGTTCAAGATCTTCAAGCGATATAGATTTAATGATAGTGGGGGAACCCGATGAAATTGAACTGCATCGCGCCATAAGCGATGCGGAGAAAAAACTCTCCCGCCCACTTCATTATACACTTTTTCATCCGCGGGAATTTCAGGAACGACGCCGTGAAGAAGGCGGATTCGTGCAACGCATACTGAAAAAAACAAAGATCAACATTACAGGAAACAGTTAATATGTTTGAGGACTTGATAAGGGATGACCGCGTTAGGAAGATAAAAGTCTCCCCATCAGAGATTAAAAGAGTATTGGAAAGGGCGCAAAGGGATTTAAAAACAGCCGGCAAGGTTCTTCCTGAAGACAGCGACTGGGGTTTTGCGATTGCTTATAATGCCGTACTTCAAGCCTCCCGCGCCTATATGTTTAATCTGGGATATCGTCCCGCATCCTCTGAAGCGCATAAAAATACCTTTGCCTTTATGTATGAAGCCCTGGGTGAGGACTACAAAGACATTATAAGTTGGTTTGATCGAATGAGAAACAAGCGTCATCAAGCGATGTATGACGAGGCTGGAATCATAACGGAAACTGAAGCGACACAGTTTCTAAGACAGGCTACTGAATATGTTTCATTGATTAAAGACAAGATTTACCCTTCCACCAAAAGACCTTAAGGTTTCGTGGAGATTCGAGCAAATTCGTGGTTTCATAAAAAAGACACTGCATTTAACCAGGAAGTCTTGCTTTTTTTTACCACAAAGCATAACAATATTTTTCTTTCTCAATTATGATGGCAAGAACGATCCATCGCCAATCCTGCGATGAGATTCTGAAAGAAAATCCTGCAATAATCACAAGAACCGTGGCGCAGGCGTGAATCCAGGCGTTGTGCTGGGTTTTGAGCATGATCCAGATACCCTGGCATGCGAATTTGAAGCTCCGGATCCTGCCTGTAAATAAGAATGGTCTGTTCATAAATCACTTAACCTTGTAAATTATCATTTCATACATTTTTCGGGAGATTGATATCCATATTTTACCCTTACATATACTTATCATGAATAACCTTCAAAGCACATTTCAAAAGTTGTGATTAGGGAGATGTCACAATCTTTCCTGATTTATTCATTCTGATTATTTTCAAATCGCCTGTTTTCTTTCCCCAATCATAACGTATAAGGGAAACATGATCAGAACCGATATCAGCGGGACAGCCGTTATTGCCAAAGTATTGTTCTTCGATGCAATTATCCTCCGAATCATATCTCTTTATTACCATTGCTACTCCAGGTTCGATTGTTTCAACCAGTTTGCCTCGTGCGTCAAAATGCTGAATTTCCAGAATATTTCCCTTCTCATCCAGATCTCTTTTTATGATCGCCGCTCCATAATTCTTAAGATTTCCATCCTTTCTAAAATATCGCTTCTCCACCCAATAGCCGCAGTTGTTATACTTATTGAGGATTGCTGCAACGCCGGAAGAATTGCTTTCAACCGGCTCTCTTTGATAATCGTAAAATCTTTCCTCTACCGGCTTGCCTGTTTCATTATATCTTGAGATTATGGTTGAAATGTTACAGGAATCTTGCGCCGGGCGATCATTTTCATCAAAATAAGATTCCTCGATAATATTCCCCATGGCATCATATTTGAATCTTTGAATACACACGCCGCGTATATCCCTGACAGGTATATCATCAACTCCCATGTGTATTTCTTCAACAATCTTCCCCATGTCATTGTATGAATAACAATATCTTGACACACCTTTATAATCTAAAACTGGTTTTTCATTATCATCAAAGAAAGATGTTGAACTCAGAAGGCCGTTTTCCCCAAATTCGTAACGCTTGGTTGATATACCTTCACTATTGCTCCTGCGATTTCCCCGGCTATCGTAATCACGATAAACAATAAATTTATCGCCATACTCCAGGGATGTGTATGCACAAAGTTTTCCATAAGAGAATTGTTCGATCCTCTTTACCTTTCCTATCTTATCCTTCACGAATCGAAAGCACATC
>JAFGFK010000118.1 GCA_016931135.1 Candidatus Sumerlaeota bacterium
GATTCCTTGTTGGCTTCGGTTCCGCCAAAACCGCCGTACATTTCCACATTGGGTTTGATGGCTTTGCCTTTATTATCGAGCAGATATTCCATGTATCTTCCCCGCGCCACCCAGATTTCCACGGGGAGTTTGCTGCGGTTGGCGCGGCTGTTCGCCTCGATCAGGGCGTCGCCCATGGCATGATAAGCGGTTTCCCAGGTTTCGCCGTCTTCGAGGTAAATCGTCGGCGCTTTCTGATTCACGAGGAGGGCGCGGGAGATGATTTTCAGATAAAGGCCTTTGGGGTCTCTATCGGATTCGGCGATAATGGGAGTCATGTCATCGAGCCGTGCGACAAGGTCGGTCGCGAGGTTCGGAATCTCGAACTGGAACTTGGTTCCAAAGGGGACCTGATCCGTCAAACCTGCGAGGAGGAATAACCGGGGGATATCATCCCTCGAGAGCGAGAGATCGAGCCCTGAGAAGGTGACCGTTCCATCCGGATTGATGGAAGCGGTTGCAAGGAGTTCGTCGCTCAGGCTCGGATTCACGGAATCAATCGTGAGCGCCTTATCATCATTGGCGTCGAGGTAAAGTTTCATGCCATTGGGAGAAATTATATGAGAAACGGGGTCCAATTGACTATCATCGGTCAAGCCGAACTTTATGGACGTGAGAATGATATTCGCGCCCCTGGGAGAGAGTTCGAGGGGAAAAACCAGGGCGTTTTCCACATTGTTATTGAGTTTACTTACTCCCTCATTCAGGGGCGGAGAGATGAGAAGACTCGGAAGGAAGTAAAATGCCTTAGCCTGCGCCTTGTCAGGATTGGAAGTTCCCCCATTGGAGGAGCTGGTATATAAAACCGTGATGACATTTCCATCGACGCAGGAGATAAGGCTGTCGCCTCCGGAGGCGCCGCCGTTTTTTGTGGTGATGGCGCCTTCATAAACATTATCCGCAGTATGGTTCAAGGTAACGGTCTCTCCTGCGGGTTCGGTTTCACTGGACACCTTGACATCAACCGATGAGGCAGAGGGCAGAGTGGGATCGAACACGCGAATGGTCACGCTTTCATCAGGACCATAGTTGGAACGGCCAAGGCGCATGAAAAGGGTATTGGCGCAATCGCTGTCATAAGAGATTTTGACATCATCGATATACCAGGCGGAATCCGGAAGGATAATGGAATCGTCGGTTGCAAGGCGGAAGCGGATTTGGACGGGTTTGTTTTTGAATTTATCCAGGTCGATCCAGCTTCTTTTGAATACGACCTGCCCGTTATCCCAGGCATAGGTCCATGCGAGGCGCGCCATGAGTGGGTTGCCGGAAAACAGGGCGATCATGGCGTTATACTTGCCTTCTATGATCTGGTTACCGAGGTCTCTCCAGTGGAGACCATTGTCAGTAGAGATTTCCGCCACTGCGCCGTCGAAACCGGGTTCCAGGCTGAATTTATGATAAAAAGTAAGGCGGGAATTGGGTTTCAGGGTTACATTTTTGGTTTTGATATAAATGTCCTTGATGGAAGGCACGGCTTGGGATCGCATGGAATGAGTAGGGCTGTAAGCATGAGTGGAGTTGTCGATGCGGGTCCAATCATCCGTTCCCTGGATCGCCGCATGGGTGAAATTATTGGAGTTGTAAAAGGCGTCGAAATCATCGAAGAACTGCGGCTCATCCTCCAGGGTCTGGAAGGAATAATAAGCGCCGCCATTATCATCGGTATTGATATTCCCTACGGAGTCCGTGATTTCGAGTTTGCCGTAATACACAGTACAGGGATTGAGTCCTCCGATTTCCATCGCGTGATGGAGGGAGGGATCGAGCAGAGGGATCACATTGGTCATGTGATCCGGATTAGCGTCCGTTCCATATTTCAAAGCGCCGCTGACTTTTTTATTGAAGCTGAAGGAAAGGACAAGGGAAAAGGCGGTATGATCGGAAACGATGAAATTGGTGACTTGGGGAATCGCGCAATCCAATTGAGCCTGGGAACTGGCGACAGCGGGGCTGCCCGTTCCATCGTCGGCATCGTTATACTGAACCGTAAGAATATCGCCGTTATTGGCGACCAGTTTTCCAGCTTCCGCGCTTGTTACCAGATCGAAAGTCTCGCGGAAAACGCCGGAGTTGGGGGGATTTTCCGTGAGCGTGACATCGAGGGTTGCGGCTGAGGTTTGATTATTGACGGTGAGTTGTTTCGTTCCATCGCCGAGGAGATCGAGATCGGCGAGGATCAAACCGGCAGTGGAATCGCAACGATAATAAGGAGCGGTAAAGGCGATCACGCCTTTGGGGGAAGCGAGGGTGGCGCCGCGAATGGCAACGGCGAAATCCTGGCGGTTACCGGGATCGGTCTGATAAATCTTTCCCAGGAGGCTGATTGCCTTGACCTTGATTTTATAAGCGCCGAAGGGATTTTGAATCTTGACCACTTCCACGTTATTGACATGGTCTGCCGCGCCGCCAACGCCGGACCATCCTTTTCTGAAGTTATTGCCGTAGATGATCTGATCGGTGCCATTGGTCACGATCAGATCCAGGTCATTAACCAGCGCCTTCGATGCCGAGGGGGCAGCTGCCGGATCAGTCCAAACAAGGGTTATATAAAGCGGGGTATCGTTATCAACCGCATAGATGGTTTCCTCCCATTCCTGTCCATTTGCGGTAAAGGTTTTCGTATCCTGATCGAAGAAAATAAAATTATTTTCTGAACCGGGATCGGGGATCAGTTTGTCGAGGTTGAGCCCCCCCCAGCCCTGGTTTAAATCCGGGGCGAAATCCACTGTTTCATACACGGGGGCGCCTTCCCCGAGAAGTCCATCGGGGATGTAAACGGGGTAACTTCCCCCCTGTTCATCCTCTGAGGAATTGATCAGGGCTGCCTTGATCATTGCGGGAGAAGGAACGGAGGCGTAGCTGTTGAATCTCTGCCACCAATCGGTGAACAGGGCTGCGGCGCCGGCGACCTGGGCGGCGGCATGGCTGGAGCCATTGCCGCGCGTATAAAGGGTTTGTCCTTCGGGATAGAAAACAGGATTGCCGTTCTGAAAACCCTCGGATTGAGACGCCATGCCAGTAATTCCAATACCGGGAGCTACGAGGGTTGGGGCAATACGTCCATCCTGTGTGGGACCTCGGCTTGTATTGATAACAGGATCGCGGCGTTTGCCGCCTTCGGGTGGGGAGCCTGTAAAGGCACCGACGCTGATGACATTTTTCGCAAGAGCCGGATTGGAGATGGTTTTTTCCACCATCATGCAACCGAACATATCACAGAACCACCCGAAATTCCCGGCAGAAAACACGAAAAGCATGGGAAGGGGATTGAAATTGTCTCCATTCGCCACGCGGGTCAGGTTATCGAATTCCACCGCTGTGGATGAATAAGCGGGGGGATCGCTGAATTCCCCTGTGAAAGAACTGAAGGCGCGCGTAGCCGTACCCCAGGGTTGAAGGCTGACGCTGGCGCCATAGGAACGCGCCTCCTGTACCATGGTCTGGTGGGTTTCCGTAAAGGAGAAGCTGGTTGAATTCGACACCTTTGTAGCGAAGATTTTCGCCTTGGGGGAAACGCCCATACTGACCAGATAGCCATCAAGATCGGTCAAGCGGGTGAAGGGATTGCCGGAGATGATGCCGGCATTGAGGGTTCCATGGCCATTGGTATCCACGCCGTTGGCGTCCCCGCTGTAATCGGCGACGCCCGCAACGCGCCCGAGTATGTCCGTATGAACCGTACCGGGGAGATTGGTGGCGTTCCCGCGATCGAGCCCCGTATCCACGCATTGAACGACGACGCCGGCGCCATTGACCTTTTTATCCGCGAGCCAGCGTTCATACATGGCTGCGGGAAGGGGGCCGTCTCCGCTTGCGTCGAACTGACCTGTATCAAGGATAAGTTCGCGTTCGCCGCATAATTTAGCCTGCCCGAGGATTTCGATATAAAAGACCTCCCTGCGATTGGCAATGGCAGGTATGCTTTCATCAGGGGCGTTGATTTCCCAGATATAATAATTTTCAAGGGAAGAGAGATAGAATTTATTTTCCTGTATTCCCTCCAGTTTTGATAATTCCTGGCGCGCCGCTTCCGCTTGGCCCGGGAAGGTTTCCACGATAAGGACATTCAGGAGGTAATCGTTTTTGTCCGGGATTTCGGCGCTGGATTGTTCCATTTTCATGAGATGTTCGAGCATGGGTCCGGACATCTTTCTCATGGCGCTCACGGCGAACTTGTCACGAACCGCCTTTTGAGAAAAGAGGGCGTTTTCAATGTCCTGCCCCCAAACCAGGTAACCATAGGGAGGCAGGGGAAAGAGGACATCAATTCCGGAGGCCCGCAGATCATCCAGCCATTCCTGGAGAATAGGTCCCTGGAATTGTACGACATATAATCCAGGTCCTGTGGGATATCCCGATTCAAAGAGGGATATATTTTTGGCGTTTTCAAGAAAATCCGCCACCTGTGCGGAATTTCCAAGGGGGTCTTTGTAACGATCGGGGGATGTAAGAGCGGGATCTATGACAAGTCCCTTATCCCGGATGATTTTTTTAGTTTGGTCGTTTTCTAGGACAAGGGCAGAACCGTCTTCATAAACCGCCAGGATATCATTACCATCGAAAAGGGTTTTGATATCCAGGTCTTCCCGGCTTTTATCCCAGGCGGAAGATTTAGCGCCTGGATAGACAACCAGGGCTTGTGGCGCTTCCCCGAAAGAAAGGGATAACATGAGAAAATACAATGAGATACATAAAACCAGATAAGACAAACTTCTTGCTTGCATCATACCGCTCCTTATGGTTTTGTTATTGAAAAAATCTCGGATTCCATTTACCCAGCAAACATTCATTAGTTTAAGAGAATATAATATATAATTCTAAATACAAGTCAACAAATTTTGCCATAATTTACAGTAATTCAATCGTTTCAACATCAACGGGAAGGGATTTATTCTTGACAGCTATAATGGGCATAGCTATTAACTCTGGTTGAATATATCTTAATGGAATATTCTTTTTCATATCCTGAAATAATAGGAAAGTAGAAAGCGAGAGATAAGATGAAACCACAAACCAATCACGGAAATACGAAAATTTTTTACTATATCCTGCCGCCGATCATTCTTCTCATCATTATTGTGATGATATACCATAACGCCACTCCGCCCCCGCCGGTTTCTCCGAATTCCGATGGAGAGTTATTGAATGCGGAAATTTCCAGGGGAAATGCGGATAACGACCCTACGGGGAATCAAACCAGAGAAACGATCCGGGAGACTCCCATCAGTACGTCTTCCGGGAACCGGGAAAAAGAACGATCGACGCCCAAACCGAATCCCGCAGGAAACGAGCCCTCCGCCCCTTTTACGGTGACAAACAGCCGCGCCATAACGGCGAAGGACGAATTCATCGCTCCCCGTTTCTCCCCGGATGGTTTAGACGTCATCTGCAGCAAAGCCAATTACAAGGGGATATATCTGGTATCATCCGACGGTTCGGAGATAAGGCAACTATCCGATGAATTCGGCATTGGTTACGATGTGCGCTGGAGCGAGGATGGAACCAAACTGATCATAAAATATCAGGATCAAACCAAGGTCATCGATCTCACGGGTGAAGAGATAGAGCTTTCCGAGGAGGAGATGAAACTCCTCCTGAACGAGAAGGTTTATTCCAGGGATAACAATATATACATGAAAGACTCTCAAAGTGGAGAGGAGGTGAGCATAACAGGAGGAGAGGATTCCTATTACAGCCCGAGCATGTCGCCGGATGGAAGCAAAATCGCATACCAGGGGCTGACTTCCGGAATCCACATCCGGGACGTGGAAACCGGAGAGGTGATCGATCTGGGGCAGGGCTCCAATTTCCATTGGCTTCCCGATGGATCAGGTCTCGTGTACAATTACACGCAGGATGATGGATTGAACATGATTGCCGGGGACGTCTATTTTGCCTATGCCGATGGTTCCGGGGTTTTCAACATCACGAACACCCCTGATGTGATTGAATTGAATCCAGCCCTCTCTCCCGATGGAAGATATGTGACGTACGAGATCGATGGACAGGTTTTTGTCGCAGACCTTATGCAGATATCGAAATGATTTCCCGTATAATCCTTATAAAAACAAATATACGCCATGTCAGTAAGGTATGACCATGAAAGAAAAAACATATACAATCTTATTCATGATAATGATTTCCTGCCTTATGCTAAAGGTTTATGGAGAAGATGATAACTGGGACGGCAAGAGTTACGATGAGCTGCAAAAGACGCTTTCAGAGTGGAGAAAATCTTCACCTGAAAAAGCCGTCAAACTCTCGCTTTATCTGATTGAAAAATACCCTGAGAAAGAAGAGCCGTACGGGATTGCGTTTACTCTTTATTCCCTGGAGAGAAATTTCACGGATGCGGAAAAGACGCTTCTCGCCGCCATCCGGAACATAAAACCGAATCAGGATTATTATATCAAACTCGCCCATTTCTACAGGAGAGTTTATCCCGAGAAATTGACCTCTCTTATCGAGAATTTCGAACAAAACGAGAAACAGCGGGAAGATTATAACCAGCTCCTGGCGAAATTCCATATCATCAACCGGGAAAATGAAAAGGCGGTAACTTTCCTGAAAGAGGCTGTATCGAAAGGGGATCGATCCGTTTCCACCATCAGGCTCTTATCCAATCTTCTGAGCCAAACGGGAAAAAAGGATGAACTATGGAAACTTTTGAAAACATTCATACTGAATCCGGAAAACAAGGCGGAACAAAAAATCGAGTTTTTCCAGAGCCTGTTGAGTTCCTCCACCGATTATTCCCGGGAGGACATTGTTACAATTGTAAACCTTATCTTGACAATGGCGCAAGGCGTCGAGGACTACCCGGTTTCGAAGAAATTGATCAGTGATACTATCTCCGTATTGATCAGTAGCGGAAAGGCGAAAGACCTGGGTGACGTTCTGGAAAAGGAATTCCCTTATAGAGAAAATGACAGCGCTTTATGGATTCATCTCGGATACCTTCAGCAAACAGGCGAATACGCCTCCTATCACGAGATTTTGAAGAATTACAAGGGCAAATACCCATTTATTCTCGAAGATCAGGCGCGGCTTCTGGAACAGGATGGAGACACAACCTCCGCTGCCCGAATACTGAAAACCCTTGCGGATTTGAAACCGGGGAACAAGCGGATTCAACTGACATTTGCCCAGTTTTATAATCGAAATGAACGAAGAGAGGAAAGCCAGGCGATTCTGGACAAGATTTCGATGAAGGATCTGGATGAAAATTTAGTTCATCTTTATGGGGCTCTCTGTTTTGAAAATCTGACCGAGCTCCGGCGCTTCCGGGTTCTTGTGGAAAGATGGATCGAGGCGGGAGACATTTTCGAGAATCAACATCTTAACGCTTTTGCGGAGGGAATTCTCGGGAGTCTGCCGGATACCTACGATCATTTAGCGCTTATGACCATTGTGGATGAACGCCTTACTACGGGGACGAAAAACGAGTCTCCCCTTTTGCTCTTCAAAATACATCTGGCGGAGCAGGTCAGGGAATTCGATTTGTATTTCGAGCTTGCGGATCGTTTTCTGTCCATCCAGGATAAATTTGATTCCGACCTGATATATCCCTATGTTCAGCATGCGATGAAAAGAGGGATGCAGTGGGTTCCCGAGGAAGAGAATGAACCGCCGAAGATAGAGATAACAAATAAAAAATACGTGGATTTTGCGGAAAAATGGCTTTCAATTTTAATCCGGAAGAATTCCATCATCCCACAGTATCATGTCGATATGATCTATATAAGAAAGGCTCAAAACAGGGAAAAGGAAATCCTGGAACAGGTCGAGTCTCTGGCAAAAGAAATGAGAAACGATCCGGAACGGGTACATCTGACCGCTTATGTTCTTGCCACTTCCGGTTTCGCCGAGAAAGCGCTCCCCTATTATGAAAAAGCCATTGCCTTGAAACCTGATATGGTTCGATACAAAATGAATTATGCGGGTTGTCTGATACGAACGGAGCAATATCAAAAAGCCATTGATGTTTACATGGATGTCGTAACGGGTGGATACACCACCAAGACGTGGAATCTGCACGAGGTATTGCGGCAGATATTGTATTGCCAGGAGAATCTGGGGAAAGAGGATGAATTTTTCCGCCTTCTGGAGGGACTCAAGAAAAGAGAGGATATTCCCAAAGAGGACATCTACATGAATGCGGGCGCCATACTGAAGGACAAGAAAAAATATGACGCGGCAATCAAGATCGTTCAGGAATTCATCTCCCGGTATCCCGATAATGAAATGAATTATAATGCGCACATGATGTTAGCCGATGTTTATGCGGACAAGAGTCAATTCGACCGGGCAATAGAGGTGTACCAGAAATGTCAAAAACGTTACCCGGGCGATAAAATCAAAATGGTGGATTGCCTTTTCAATATAGGAGAGATGGAGCGGAGAAAGGGCAATGCCAGGGAAGCCATACGGCTCTGGAAGGAGCTGGCGCAAAAACATCCGGATGATGCCGAGGCGCAAAACGCCCTTGCCATGGCAGGGGAGGTTGCGGAAACCGATTTGAAAGATTTGAAACTTGCCCGGGAGCTGTATCGGCAGTTTTTAAACATTAATCCGAAGGATGGGCTTAAGGTTCTCATGGTAAAGTACAAGATGGAGATGTTGAAAAATCAAAAACAGCCATAAAAAAAACACAGGATATTTTAGGTAAAGACAAAATAGTGATAATTACAGTTATTGCCCCTGCAGGACCCCTGAGGACATAGATGCGAACCGATGCAAATTATGCGCTGAAATTTATAAGTGCGACACATATTATGATCTTGAGGAGGGATTTACCTGGTGTAAGAAAGATTTAGTAGAGACACTGTGGGTAGGTAGATGTATTACATACGAAGAGCTGAATCAAGCATACATCCTTTGTGATCTCCCCACCCCATCACCCACCCCCACACCCACTCCTGAGCCAACTCCAACAGAAGAAACAAAGTAGAAAGGAATATTTTCATGATCCGGCGAATATTGCTCATTCTGTTTTTAACCTCCGCCGTATTTGGGGAAGAGTCGGTTTCATTTTATGTGAACAAAGCGCAATCTTATATTCAATCCCTGAAAACGGGAAAAGCCGAGATCATAAATGAAAGTTATGGACCGGAAGGTGATCAATCCACGGCGCCATCAACCTTTACAAAGCGCGTATGGAAAATATCTTATGCCTTTGATCGTGAGTATCGCGCTACCCGAATGGATCGATGGATTGTCACGGAAGTTATTCTTCCGGCTTCCAACGGTTTCCCTGAAGAAGACGCCATAGGTAAGAGTTCCCATGTTGGGACAATTGAGGGAATGTTAGATTTGCTGTTATATCAAGGGGACATGGAGGTCAGAATCTTGCCGGTTTTAAATCGAGGTATGGAAATCACGCAAAAATCCAAGAAGAATGTTGAACATTACGAATTACGCCATCCCGCGTTCTGGACCGATAGTTTTATCAGAGTCATCGGGAATATGGATGAAAGAAAATTCAAGTTCGATCGTTCAAAAAATTATATGTTCGGGGAAGACTCCCTCCACAATGGCAGGCAGGTTGTAATCCAAAACGAGCGGCTGATAAGAACCGGAAATGAGCCTTCCAGGGACTCTTATACCCATATTGTTCATCAATTCTGGGTTAATAAGGATTTCGGAGGAATTGAAAAGATAGAGGCTTCTCGAAGCTTTTTGTCATCAACTGAAGTGGAAATTGTCGGAGAAACCTTTAACGCATTGAAAAAGACAGACTTGAAAAATTACCCCACAGAAATTGAAATCGTATATCAGAAATCACCTATCGTTCCCTTTCCTGTTGAAATTATCAAAACAGATTATTTCCCGAAGATGGACAAGAATAACCAACTGGTTATTACCGTTGGGAATATTGATAAATATTATTTCGATAAGATACAGATCAATCCACCCGATTTTGGGGTAAGCGACTTCTTCATCTATCCTGAGAACAATACGGAAATAGAGGTTTATCCGGAAAGAACCAAAATATCTTCGCAGGAATATCTCAATCTGTTTTCCCACCTTCCTGTAGAGAAAGATAAAATAGTGATAAAAAATAAAATTTTCATGCCATGAAGGGAGCAGAATGAACCTTTACTCTTACCTTTTCCAGGGATTCCCCAAAAAAGTCATGCTTTTATCGCATCTTCTATTCTTATTTTCAATATTTCCTCTGGCGTATTCTCAGCCCATATTGACGTTATCGGAAAGCGTCGTTGATTTGGGAACCGTCCAGCAGGATCATAGCGCGAGTAAGACATTATATATTGAAAATGACGGAACCGAGCCGTTGGAGATTTTCTCCATTAGTCATGCTTCATGTTGTTCCATTTTTGATTATATCCTTGAACA
>JAFGFK010000119.1 GCA_016931135.1 Candidatus Sumerlaeota bacterium
CTATCCTGATCCACCTTTTTCCTCCACTTGGGCCACTCGGTGGAATAGAAGGAGGAACCGCCATCGTACCCGGGGCGGCAATATTTTGCGAGGATGTCCTTTCTTTTCCGGTACCAGGGAACATATTCGCTGAAATGCCCGGAGGATTCGGTGACAAAATAACCGAAATGAAGCATGATGTCCTTTCTCACCAGGTCGCCTGCATCGTTCGGGTCCGACGGTTTGCCCGCCAAATCCCGCATAGCTTTTTTCTTGAGAATGGGATACAGATCGCGCCCTTTGTGTTTGAGTTTGACGAACCAGGCGAGATGATTGATTCCCGCGCAATTCCACTCCATTTCTTCATAAGGAATGCCGGCGCGGCGGGCAAGGATATGGCTCGTTCCCTGAACGGAATGGCAGAGTCCCACCACCTGCATGGAAGAGGCGCGGCCCGAGGCGAGGCACATCATGTTCATGGGATTGGTATAATTCAGTACGATGGCGTTGGGGCAGAGTTTTTCCGCGTCCTTCAGGATTTCCAGCCATACGGGAATGGTGCGGAGCCCCTTGAAAAGCCCGCCGGGACCGATTGTGTCGCCGATGCACTGATCCACGCCGTATTTGAGCGGGATGTCATTATCATAACGAACGCAATCCACGCCGCTGACTTCGATGGTGTTGATGATATAATCGGAATGGGGAAGGGCTTTCCTGCGATCTGTTGTCGCCTTGACGATGCAATTTTCCCGCCCCAGTTTCTGTACAAGCATCTGAACCAGTCTGAACATGACGTCGAGGCGTTTTTTATCTATATCCACGAGGTCAAATTCAACGGGACCGACGCCGGGAATCTGAAGGATATCTTTGGTGAGATGGAGCGTAAAAAAACTGCCGGCGCCCATGATGGTGATTTTGATAGGGCGTTCGATTTTGCCGGGGAGCCCGATCTGATCCGCGGGCTTGATATGTCCCTCGGCGCTCTGGGAAATTTTCTTTTTAGCCATATATTCTCAACCTCCTGTTGTTAACTTCATAAAATCATATACATAAAGGGGATCATCCCGAAAGCCAGGTTTTCGTCAATATATTTTCTTCATAAAATAGTCATTGACTTATCCTCGCCATGTTTTAATTTCAGAATCTGTTTCTGATTTGTTGAAATCATTACGGGAATATTATGGAGAATGACGATGAAATCAAGAGATGTCTTGTCGGGAAGGCAATGGCTGGGAAGATTGGAAAAGGGGGAGGATATCCTCGAGGCTGTCACGGAATTTGCGCGGAGAAATCAGATCAGGCTTGGGATCATCCAGGGAATCGGCGCGCTCCAGAAGGCGAAATTTTCCATCTATGATCAGGTGAAAAAACAGTATCACGAGATTGTCCTTGATGAGGAAGCCGAAGTGACTTCTCTTTCCGGCAACATCTCCATGAAAGATGGCGCAGTATTCTGCCATCTCCATATAACCCTTGCCAATGGAGAGAAAAAAGCGATGGGGGGGCATGTCTGCCCCGGATGCATTGTCTTTGCGCTGGAATTCGAAATCCGGGAGATGATCGGGGAGGATTTTCACCGGATGCCGGATGAAGGAACCGGACTGTCTCTGTGGGAGATATGAGGAGCCGCGCCCGCGGCGCGGAGATGATTGATAATTGATTATTGTTAATCACTGGGCGCTCAGATTTTTGATACAGCCCCTGAGTATTATTTATTGTTAATTGTTAATTGCTTCCTACGAATTCGCAAAGGCGCTTTTTCCCAGAAAACCTTTTATCCCCTCATATATACCCAACAGCGCCTATCCAAGCCTTGAGTAGATCATTCACCCGCGTATTCTCGCGGATACCCGGGAGATATATGATGACGCTGTCAAAATGGTACCGTTTTGCCATCTCACATTCTGCGCGGATCAGATCGTCAATCATGACAGGATATTCGCCCCCTGGGATTCCATTGCGTATAGAGAGAAGACGCCAGAACGGAACGCGATCAGGTTGTTTCAAGCGCATGGCGGTTTTAATGCGTTCGCGTTCGTTCATTATGATGATATTCCTTTCACGAGAATGATGATTGGCAAATCTATTTTGAACTAATTCAAATTTCCGGAAACCGTCAAGGGGAAATAAAAGATTGAATCAATATATTTCAGATGGTTTGAAAAAATAATGCAAAAAGTTCTTGTTTTTTTATCTCAATATGCGTAGAAATATCTTACAGTTTTTTGGCGGAATTATCTTCACGCCAAAAACAAGGGGAATAGGTTTGTTGATAACCCTATCCACCCGAAATAAAAAATAAGGAGGCGAGTCAGATGAGAAAAATTTGCTATATCCTCCTGGCTGGATTGGCGGCGTTACTCTTGACGCTGCCGGTTTATGCGGGAGGATACCGGTATCTCTTTTTTGAAGATTTCGACGATGTCGTCGAACCCGCCCTGCCTGCGTCATGGGCAACGGAGGACACTAATTTGAGCGGCGCCACATGGCATTCCCGCGATGTTGCGGGTTACCAGGGAAGCGGTTGCTCCAGGATTTTATCCGAAGCGCCCGCAACAAATGACTGGATATTCACGCCTACCATCAACCTCACCGGCGGCGTTCAATATACCCTGACTTTCAAAACAAGGGTCACGGGCGGAACGTCGCACAGCATGAATGTATTTTATGGAACGGCTCAAAACTCTATGGCAATGACGAATCCCATCATCATTCTACCCCCGATCAATAACCTCGATCCTTTGGAAACCTCCGTGAATTTCACGCCGGTTTCCACAGGGGGGTATTACATCGGTTTTCAGTGCGTATCACCCGGAGGGAACTGGGGCTTGTTTCTGGATGACGTATGCGTTGCCATTCCGGAGCCCGATCTCCAGGTTCAATTGATCATGCAAAAGGCAGCCATGACAGGATCGAACAGTTATTCCGCATCCGAGGAAAAAATGTGCCACATCATCCTGAAAAATAACGGCAGTGGAAGTATCGTCGCCAATACCTGGTTTTCCATCGGAGACAGCAACGATCCGCATACCGCCCTTTCCTTTGTCGTGAGGGATCCGGGAAGCGCCGTAGTTCCTTACCAGGCGAAAAACAGGGTGGGCATTCCCCGGGACTCGGATTTCAAGACCCTTGCGCCAGGGGATTCTACGAGCAAATACTTCGACCTGAACAATGGCGGATTCGATTTTTCCCAGATTGGAACCTACACGATCGAGGTGGAGTATGAAAATCTCTATCCTGCGACATCCGGTTTTCAGTGGGAGGGAAAAATCATCTCGGATCCAGTCACCATTCAAATCAACTAAAGGAGGTAAAAAGCGATGAACAAAACATACAAACATAAAATATCCCTGTTAATTCTCGCGGTTCTCCTGCTCCTTCCGGTGGCTGGCTTTGCGATCAAGAAACCCACCGATGAACAGAAGAAAGACATACAGAAGCTGATCAACAAAACAAAGCGGTACCAAGCGCAATATGTCTTCTGCAGAATAATGGAAGCGGTTTCATGGGCAGCGATGAATCCTGTCGCTGCGGAGAACTGGAGAAAGGCTGCCGAGAAATATTATGAAGAGGCGAATAAAGCCGGCGACGCAACGGTGCATAAAGTGGATCAGGATTACGACATCGCCGCTCCCCCCGGTTGCACCGTGGATTACGATCCTAATTGCGATGACTACGCCTATGTTCCCTATACCACGGACAAAAAAAATATCAAGGTGATCATTTGTCCTCCGGCGATGTCCGATGGACCCGGGCTGGTCGCCTCCACCAAGATTCACGAAATGAGGCACGCCTGGCAGGTTTACCAGTGTTATTCCAGTAGACCCGGTTTCTGGAGAAACTGCACATGGTGGGGACACTGGGCGGAACGCGAAGCTTATGGCACCGAGGAATATTATTACGATATATGCGTAACCAGCGACATGCCAAAAGAGGAAAAAGAACTCATCAAGAAAAGGTACAAAGAACATTGCAAAGCCATGGACTCCCTTCCCAAACCCAAATTCACGGAGGACAACAAGAAAGCGGTTCCAAATTCCGTGGTTACCATGAATTATAAAGTGTATAACGCCACAGGCGCGCCGCTTACTCCCACGAATATCAGCTTCAAGGATGAAAAAGGATGGTCCATCGTACCGCCTTCCGTTCCCGGCGTAACCATCCCCCCCGAAGGCGAAGTCGCGGGAAGCGTTGATGTTACGGTTCCTTTGGATACGGCGCCCTGGACCGCCAATTCCCTCACCATCGAGGCGATGTGCGGCTTGACGTCCGGTTCCTGCACCAGCGTGATTTATATCCATCCGTTTGTCCGGCTGGCTCCCTTAAGCGAACTTCTCGCCAGCCGCGGCGAAACCGTTGAGGTCTCGTTCGAGATCGAAAACGAAAGCACTTCGAGCGAAACCTATAACATCACCATGACCAATCCCCTGGGATGGGCAACCACCTTCACCATGTCTCCCCTCTCCATGACGTCGGGAGAAATCAAAACCCTTACCGCGCAGGTGACGGTTCCCATGGAAATCGAGCCATGGATAACCAACCTGGTATTCTGCGAGGCGACTGCGGTTTCCGATCCCGCGCAGGTTAACAAAAAATGGGTTCCCATCGAGGTGACGGAAAAGGACATCGGCGCATTTATCGTGGAAGCGCCTGCGGGCGAACTCGATAAAGGCGAGATTTTCGTTCCCAAGGTCGTCGTGAGAAATAACGGACATATCGACAGCTTCTTTGACGTTTTCTTCGAGATTCCGGAAGTTCCGGGAAGCGGTGAAACGGTCAACGCGGGCTCTCTTGCCCCCGGGCAAGTGACAACCGTTTCCTTCACTCCCCAATCGATCAGTACGGCGGGAACGTATGAAACCAGGGGGACAATCATCCTTTCCGGAGATGCGGACGCGTTCAATGACGTAACAACCGGAACCGTCACGATCCTCCCGGGTTCAAAGGTCGGCGATTGGAAAGAGATCATCAAGTAAGTTGTGTTTTGTAAAAAGACTCGTTCGAGTTCTTTAAAATTAAAGGGTTGGAGAAAAGATTACACTTCTCCAACCTTTTTTTAATCGCTGATATTTCTTGTTTTTCATTTTAAATTTGGTTGCGGCTTCAATATATTGTTTCAGGATGTTTTGGGTAATGGAATCAAGATGCGCCCGGAGTTACGAAGCGCGAGGAGCGGAGGCAGCGTTCTATGAGATCTTTATTTTCCGGAATGTTGCGGATGTAAATCTTATAGCCTTCGCGCGTGGTTTTCGCATATCTGGGAAGCCGGTGATATACCAGGCGCCATGTTCCTGAATCCTGGAGCAGCGGATTCACCGGCGCGTCGGCGGTTATCAGTATGAAATTTACA
Source organism: Candidatus Sumerlaeota bacterium (assembly GCA_016931135.1). Classification (GTDB taxonomy): domain Bacteria; phylum Sumerlaeota; class Sumerlaeia; order MWCT01; family MWCT01; genus JAFGFK01. The sequence continues at coordinate 5,330 of JAFGFK010000119.1, forward strand.
TTCCAGAATTCCAGAAGTTCATCCCATGTTTTATCCTGGGGGTAAATTTTACGATCTATACCGCCCTGTATGATCTGTTCGTGTCGCATGAACGTCCCGCCGAAGATGTCGTATCGGCTGTCCGTAAATACCTTGTGATGTTCGGGGCTCAAGCGCCAGATCAGGTAACCGGCATCGTTGATCTGGTTATACATCCTGCCCGTGAACTGGTTGGCGATTATGAAATTTGCCTCAGGAGCCGGATAATTCCTCTCATAAAAACCGATCCCCTTCAGTAAATTCCGGTTGCGATCCAGAAAGGACTCCCCTTCCCTGCGGCTCATAAGGGTGAGGAAGAATAGGAAGATAACGAGAACGCTCCAACCGTAAAAAGCCGCTTTTTTCCACCTCGAAGGGAGATAATCTTCCTGGAGACTTGAAAAGAGCCTGGCGCAAACTGGCGCTGCCACGATGCCCGCCAACGGGACATGCCGCACGTGCTGGATTCCCTGGTGAAGAAAGAAGATCAGGAGAAAACCTTCGGCAAGGCTCAATATATTTTTCTTCATAACGGCAAAAACTATGATGAGAAAGATCAGAAGCGCCTCGAAGCTTTTGGTGAAAAAGAAATCGGGCGAACGCAGCTCGGGAATGATCCGCACCAGCCCGACATCGGTCATCACCCTTCCGGGAAGCAAGTAAAGACGATACGTGTATGGATTGACAAGCGAGGCAAGGATACAGGCAAAAAGAAGCCCTGCTTTCATCACCATGTCCCGATGAAAGGGGCTTTTCCTTTGTATGATATCTTTTATGACATCAGCGGAAACGTACGTCCCTATAGCAATGATGCCGAGGATGAAACCTCCGTGAAGGTTGACCCAGGGGATCATTGCAAAAGGAAGAACCCAGAGCCAGCGCTTCGATATCCGCCCGGTGAAGCATTCCCGGAGCAGGAACAGGTATCCGGCAAAGAAGAGATAGGACATGATGGGAGGGCGGGGATATACGGTTCGGCGCGCCAGCAGCATCGCCCATATCGCGCATAGAACGGATATAGGGACGCTTTTCGTTTCCCGGAAAGAAAACCAGAAAATGAGAAGCGAGGTCAGAAGGAGAATCGCGCCTTTGAAGATGACGACCATGCGGACTCCGCCCTGATCCGTACCGTCTCCCATCTGGAAAAAATAGAAAAACAGAACTTCGGTGAGCCATTCATGATTATGCCAGGGAATGTCTTCGGAGGTGAAGGCGAAGACGTCATTTTGAGGAAGTTTCCACCCGCGATCCGCAAGGATTTTTCCTGTTTTCAGATGCCACCAGGCGTCATTATCGCTGCGAAGCGGCGTTAGAGAAATCGACAATGCAAAGATTGCAAGGAGACAAATAAGCGTGATATTCAAGGGCTTTATGCGCAATTTTGTTTTACTCCGTTTCCTTCGCGATTTTTACGAAAATAAAACAGCATTCCCATCCAGATGGCAAGGGCGATCATGGAGATAATGACGCCATAAGTAAAGGATAAAGGTTGATAATATATGGTGATGGCGTGTTTTCCGGAAGGCGCCTTGAAACAGCGGAAGGCGTTGTTGGCGGCAAAAACGGGCAATTCCGAATCATCCTCGAGCCGCGCCTTCCATCCAGGCATAAAGACGTCTCCCGTAACGATATAAGCCTCCTCCGGAAGCTCGACATCGAGCAGGACAAGGTCTGTTCGATACTCCCTGACGCTGATCCGGAAGGCGTCCGGGGAAGCGGTGCGCCGCCAGGCAAAGATTTCGGAGGAAAGGGTGAAAGACGTTTTATGCGGATCGAAATCGTTTCGAGACATTTTATCGAGCAGTCTTGTTTGGGTGAGAACAGACTCCATAACCTCGGGAACATAAGCAAAGGGAACAGGCGATTTCCACTTGTAAAGGATTTTATTCAACCCGGAATAATGTTCGATGATTTTCCATTGGGGATTTGCCTCAGCGTTTGCGGAATTCAGGATATAAGGGCATGCGGTGAGGCGCGAGGCTGCAAGCGAACCGGGGCGAGCGGCGTTCCATGCGGCGATATAATCCCTTGACTCGATGGGATGATATCCGAGGGGAACGCCGATGCCATTCAAGAGACGCTTGTTGGAGAGCTCATTTCCGATTTCGAGGAGGCGCACGGGTTGCGGCTGGCTTTTGATCCGGAAATCGGGCGGGGAGTTGTAAAGATAATTATGGAAGGCTTCCACAGGCTCCGGTTGAATAAAGGCGCGATCATTCAATCCTGCGTCGAACACAACCAGAACAAGGAAAATCGCGCGCGTCACAGGCGCGGCAAAGGGAGGCAGTTTCCCCGAACGTCTGTTAAAATCCGCCCAGAAAATCAGCGAGAGGGAGCCGAATACAATTGCCGCGAAAAATGCGCTTCTCCTCAGGCTCAAGGAGATAAGGGAAAGCCTCGAGTAAAACGGAACGCTCACGGGTCTGTTGGTTTCATATTCGATGAGTTTGGCAGTGGCGCGGACATAATACGTATGGACAAAAAAAGTGATGATCAGGAGGAAGGCAAAGACAACGAGAAATATGCGGATCATTTTCGGGGCGTCGATTTCCCCGCCCAACTTGATTTTATCTTTCAGAAGCAGTTCCATGCCAAAGGCGGCAAGCGCGCAGGAGGAAAAGCCGATCAGAAACATGATAGTGGCTGGGGAGCGGAAGCGGTTCATTCCCGGAACGATTTCAAAAAGCGCGCGGTAAAAAGGGGAATAGACCCCGCACGCCACGAGGATGGAGAGCAGAATGATCAGGGAAAAGAAGAACTTGATCAGGCGTTTTGAAAAAACCGCGCCAATGATTCCCAGGATAAAAATCGCCATGCCCATATAATCGCTGACAAGGCGCTCTCCCCACTTCCCCCAGTAATGCCCGTATCCTCCCCTGACGCTGTCGCCCGTGTAGCGTGGCAGGATCAGTTCCCACAATTCGGAAGGGGGATAGGAGCTTTTCACCGCATCCTGAAAGGTCATGCCTCCGCTCCTCACGGAATATTGGGACGTTTCAAACGCAGGCAGAATCTGTACGGCGGAAAGGGACAGGGAGAAAAAAACGGCGAGAAAGAAAAGAGAGAGGATTTTTGCCGGAGGCGCCCCGAGGGGTTCACGCCTGCGGTTTCCCAGAAGCCATAACGTATAAAGAAATAGAACGCCAATGGAATAATAATAAACCTGGGGATGGCTGGAAAGAAGAGGCATGGCAAGGGCGCCGGAGGCGAACAAGACATATTTTTTCTTTCCTGTGGAAAAAGTCTTGTGAAGAAAATGCCAGGCAAGGGGGAGCCACACAATCGCCTGAAATTTCTGGAGATGCCCCGGATAACACAAAGTGACAAGGTGTCCCGAGATTTGAAAACCAAGCCCGCCGAAAATGGATTCGAAGCGATTCATGCGGAATCCCCGAAGCAAACGATACATAAAGGCGCCGGCAAGGATGTCGTGAAGAATGTACTGAAGGTTGAATATCAGGGGAAAAGCCGGTATGAGGAAAAGCCAGGAAGGGGGATAAAAGGGGCAGAAGGAAAAGGAACCGACAAAGGGTATGCCGGAATAGAGATAAGGCATCCAGAGCGCAAGGTCGCCCTGGCGCAACCGTCCCCATCCGAAAAGGAGCATGATATAATCGTGAAAGATCGTATCGAGTCCGTACAGGAACGCCCCCTTTTTCAAAACCGGCGCATACAGGAAAAGCGCCGTGAGAATAAAGGCGGCGCACGGGGCGATTCGTTTCATAATCAGCGGTTTATCATGCTTCATGGATGGAGGGGATTCACCTCGACATTTTGATACTGGTTCTGAACAATTTTTTGATCAGGGAAATATTCCGCAAGGCGCTTGCCGGGAGAAATCCGGCATCCAGGTCGCCCGATTTGAATTTCTGCTCGATCGTCCGGAGGTCTTCCAGGATCGAAAGGTTCTTTTCCAGCGTAACGTTTTGCTCGTTTTGGATATACGAATGAATCTCCGTGAGGAAGCTGTTCAACGCGGAATGACGGTCGCTGGAATCCAGGATGAACCTGATCAGGGATCGGATGGAAGCGAAGACATCGGAAAGAGGCTCTAGGGATGGATTCCGGAACAATCCCTGGGAGAGTTTGCCCGCGTCGCCATCGGTTAATGGATCGGCGAGTTTCAGAAGAAATCCGGAAAGGGGGAGGTCGCGAAGCGGCTCGATACAGTCGGAAAGTTCCGCCAGGTTATCCACCATGAGGAAAGGGGTAAGCAGGATGTCATCAGGAAGGTATGAAAGGTCTTTATCCACTTTATCGAAGAATCGTGCGGGAGATTCCTTTTGATACCTTGTTACAAGGGAAGAGACCAAGCCTTCGGAAGCCCAGACAGAAGGTTCTCCGCGATTTTCCACGCCGGTTTCATGCAGATTTCCGAGTGCGCCGGGAACGATCGTGAAAAACGGGATGCCTGAGCGAGCCTTTCCGACGCGACTGGAGACATATTCGACAAAGGAAAAAAGGCGGTTGTTTTTCCAGCGTTTCCAGCAGCGAAAGGCGGAATCGTTGGGTTCGAGAAGTATTTTCTGAAGATCGAGGGACAGTTCTTCCCTGATCTGTTTTACGCAATAATCGCAAAAGCAGGACATGGTATCGGCGTTATTGGAAAAGTGGGGATACCGGCTGAGGTCCAAAATAAGTCCCTGAATGGGGAACTTTTCGGCGATTTCCACGGCAATCTCGGTAACGAAGCGCCTGACATCTTCATTATAGAGGCACACAAAGGAGTCCTTTTCCGATAATCCAATAGGAAAAGGCTTGCGCATTTTGTTCAGGGAAATCCATTTTTTCCGGGTTTTAAAAAAGGGGCGAAAGGGAAACCTGATTTTGTTGCCCAATCTCAATGGATCGATATAAGCCCATACAGAGAGGCTTGAAACAAACGCCTGATCGAATATCTGGTGAAACAAATCCGGTTTTTTCCTCAAATCCGGCTTGATGGCGGGAAGATTCTGTTCCCGCGCCGCCCGGCTGGGATAAAAGGAATATCCCTCCCTGTAAAAGGGAACAAGGATGCCATTGAATTGCGAAGTTCCGGCTAATCTGATCTGTTCGGGCAATACATCCAGAGAGGCTTTCTCCGGTATATCCAGAACCAGGATTCTCGACTCCGGCAGCATAATCTGTTTCTGATCAACCATAAGAAAGATCAACCTTGTTCAGATGCGCGTCTGAATTCTATGGGGAGTTAATTTCCCCTTTACTTCCACCCTTCCCTTGATAAATTCTAAATTTAAATCTGTGCAAAAATCGGAGCGGACTTTCAATAAAATAATTCCGCAAAGGATCATGAATACGACTCATCCATTATATATAGCATTGATCTGGCACATGCATCAACCCTATTACAAAAGGCTGGATACGGGGGAACATGCGATGCCATGGGCGCGGCTTCATGCGACAAAGGACTACCTGGATATGCCGCTCCTCGTGGAGGAATGCCCCGGGATGAAGGCGACCTTCAACCTGGTTCCTTCCCTTTTGGAGCAAATCGAGGAATTCGCCGGCGGCGCAGCTCGAGAAAGCACGCTGGATATTTCCCGGAAAAAGGCGGAGGAACTCACCGCGGAGGAGAAAAAATTCATTGTCCGGAATTTCTTCACCTGCCACCAGGAAAACATGATCTCCCCTTACCCGCGCTATCGCGAGCTCTTCGCCAATCGAAAATGGGCGGGAACCCCGGAGGAACTCGATCGCGCGGTTCATTATTTTTCCCATGAAGATATCCGGGATTTGCAGGTCTGGTATAACCTCACATGGATCGATCCCCTTCACAGGGAGAAAAACGATTTTCTGAAACAGATGATTACCAAAGGCGCCCATTTCAATGAGGAAGAAAAGCGGCGCCTGCTCGATATCTGTATGAATCTTATCAAAGAGATCATTCCCGCCTATAAAAGACTTCAGAATGCCGGCGTCATTGAAATCAGCGTGAGCCCCTTTTATCATCCGATCCTGCCTCTCCTTTACGACACGGAATTTTGCCGGAGGCCCGAACCAAAATGCCCTTCGCCCAGAATCCGTTTTCATCATCCGGAGGATGTGGAATCGCAAATTAGCGCCGCCTGCGATTTTTACAGGGAACGTTTTGACATATCTCCGAAGGGCTTATGGCCCAGCGAAGGTTCGGTCTGCCCCGAGATTATTCCATTTTTTCTTAAGAGCGGGATTGAATGGATCGCAACGGATGAAGAAATCCTCGCCATGTCGCTCGGGGTGAATCTTTTTTCCCGCAATTCCATGGGATTCCTCGATCCCAGGGAAGCGGAAATACTCTATCAACCGTACCGTACTTTATACAACAATGTGGAAATCACCACTCTTTTCCGGGATCATTTTCTCTCCGATCTGATCGGATTTCATTACGCAGGATGGGATGCGGAACAGGCTTCCAGTGATTTCGTTTCCAGGTTGAAACTCATCCATTCCTCATTGCCCGCCAAAGGCGCGCCCTTCCTCGTTCCCGTAATACTGGATGGAGAAAACTGCTGGGAATTCTACAAGGATGACGGCATGCCTTTTCTCCGCAGCCTTTATTCGAGGATTGTTGAGGAATCTGCTCTGGAACCAACAACGCCTTCGGAGTATCTGAAATCCTTCCCTCCGAAAAAAAACCTGAACAGTCTTTTTTCCGGTTCCTGGATCAATCATAACTTTTACATCTGGATCGGGCACGAAGATGACCGGAAATCCTGGGAGAAACTTGCTCAAGCGAAAAATGACATTGAACAGCGGCTGCAGAATCCGGAAGCGAAGATTTCCCCGGAATCCGCGCAAAAGGCAAGGAAACTCATCGCCATTGCTGAGGGAAGCGACTGGAACTGGTGGTACGGGGATGACCATTCCTCCGGTCTAGATGAGCAATTCGATGAACTGTACCGTTCCCATTTGATCGAGGCGTACCGCGCCGTGAATCTCGAAGCGCCGGTACATCTCAACGTCCCGATTTTCACCCCCGCGCCAACGAGGGGAATCCTGGAACCAAAGGGATTGATCCATCCTGAAATCGACGGGCGAAACACGAATTATTTCGAGTGGCTTGCAGCGGGTTTGTACGAACCATCATCCGGCAGCATGCACCGCAGCCAGTTCGTCATCAAGCGCCTGTTATATGGATTCGACCTCGAAAACCTGTATATCCGGATCGATCCGAATCCCGAGTATTATCTGAACAATCCTATTCCCATTACATTCCTGGTGACATTCCTGGAGCCGTTTGCGTGGAGGGTGGAGATTCACTGGGATCCGCAATCAAGGGAACGTCCCGAATCCCGCATCTTCGAACAAAAAAAAGATGGGACATGGGAATTGGTTTCTCATCTGGAAAACGTCGCCGCGCGGAAGATCCTGGAAATGGCGATTCCTTTCGCGCTTCTTCGCGTGAATCCGGGAATGATCCTCCTTTTTCATGTCATTGTACAGGGGCCTGATCACGAACTCGAGCAATTCCCTTCCGGTTCTCCCATCCGCCTGATCGTTCCTGACAGCGACTATGAAAAATCCTTATGGCTTGTTTAGGCAAGGCAACTCGACGAACCGGATAATCCCGCAACTTTTTACCACGAAGGGACGCCATTTATTTCTTTTTTTATTACAGTTTTCGATAGATTTTTCTGTGGTTTGAATGCGGGTTTACCGATTATAAGCAGGCTTTTTATTTTCTGCCACTAAGGCTCGAAGTTCACGAAGGGGATGCGGAAGGAGTAAAAACACTCTCTTATTGGAGATTCCCTGCAAAAATATAAGGATATTTCTTGATTTTCTCCCTGTAAAATATATCTTACATTCTTTAAGAAATGCTATATCATTAATCAAAAAAGGGGAGGATGAAAATGACTGGAAATTCTGTCTTTCTTTTGACAATCATTTCTGTTTTATTTTTTTGCGGTAATATTTTTTGTGATACTCCCATACCTCCGTGCCCTCCAGTTATTAGGGATTTCCCCGAAGTATGGATAGGCGATGCAGAAGATAATTACGATTCTGGTACTGAAAGAATTGATCTGAATTTCTTCCGTTTCACCAACGCATTCAACTTCGATGATTATGTTATATTCGATCCAAATGATCCGAATGACGTAACGACCGATGTTCGATGGTCATTCATGCCTGACGCGCCTGGATTGGTTCTCGTTAATGGTAAGGATGGTATCACAGATCCCTATACCGAGGCGATTGAACCAGGCGCCCAAGAGCTGACTGATCGGTTCAATCCCAATCGTACCGAGGCTGCAGCCGCTGATTTATGGGATATTCTCGACAGCCCCTCAGGGGGTACGCCGCCTTATCCTGATCCAGTACCGGGCGAGGAACTTGACACCTTCATTATGCTCTTTGCCTCCAATGGATCCGCATATTCATGCAATTATGTCCGTGTAAGTGCTAACCTAGTATATGGGGAATCCGAACAGCCAGATATGCCCCCATACCCGCCTTATCCACCGTGGTGGTATTATGAATATGATGAGCCATATAATGATGGATGGAGAAAGAGCTCCGAGGCTGGCGATCCTGATACGGAAATTGGCGCTACGGGCATCTATTGGGGCGCTCACGGCACATCCGGCGGAGACACAATTTCCGCAGGACCTGGCGCCGAACATGCCTCAAACGGCTTCTATTGCATCTGGGACGCCCCGGCAAACGATATTCCCTATGAAGCCGGGTATGTGTATCGCGCCAAATACACGCTCCGCAGCAGTCAGGCTGACGTGACAAAGGTTCCGAAAATCCGTTTGTTGACGCAGTGCGTCGGAACCAATATTCTCGCCTATTCCGGCGGTATCCTGCTTGGCGGGGCTAATGTAAACAGACTGTTTGCCCCCGGCGCGGTTGCGGAAACTTACACGGCTTATATGGAACCGCCGATGAACCTGGCGGCTGGCGGCGTGACGAATCTCAAACCCAAGTTTGAGGTTTACGCCTTCGGATCATCTGAATTCGGCGCTACCGTTTATTGCGATGAAGTGGTTGTCCAAAGATTCCCAACGCCTTCAAAGGCGTCTGCTGCGGGCGTAATCAAAACTTACAGCCCAACCTATGGTTGGACGGGATGGACGCCGCAGACCCTTACCGATTATGGATTCGGAACGGCTACAGTCAGTTCCAATGCGACGGGTCTGTATATCGAAACGCCTGGTCCTAAAGCGTTCAATTACGGCAGGTGGTACACGCCGGCTGATAGCTCGGGCGTTCAGTTCACAGCTGACAAACTCTATCGCTGCGTTTATACCCTGCAATCTAATGTCTCGACATTAGGACAGATCAGATGCTTGAATGCCAACAAGTCAGCTGACTGGACATCCAAATTGGTCATTTTGCCGAACCAGACCCAGGCGCATCTGCCCGCGGCAACCGGCACGGAATACAGCAACTGGTATGAAACCATGCC